>NZ_JBIUWJ010000031.1:9430-77830 GCF_044743405.1 Pseudomonas sp. NPDC087626 | reverse complement strand
GATTGCCTACAAGTTCAAGGGCACCCGTTTTGACTGCGGCGGCGCCGAAGGCTACATCGAAGCCACCAACTTCTGCTTCGAGCACTTCTACAAGAAGGGCAAGGCGTACTGATAGCGTCTTTGCTTGTCTTGATTGAAAGCCACCTCCGGGTGGCTTTTTTATGTGCGTCAGCTCGGGGGTAAATCCCGCCAACGCTTGCCATCCTGCGCATCATTCTGATGCCGGGAAGTCGATCGTGCAGGCGCTGGCTTGCTTTGACACGCCATCCCAAGTAGTCGAGTCGGTTACCTATATCACCGCCGCTCTTCGTTATTACGGGCAGGCTTATGCTTCGCCTACAACAAATGCGGACAAATTCACGTCGTTGGCGCCGACCACTTCCGGTGCCATCGCGCCCGCCCCAGGCGCGCTTACTGGCTGGAATGTCGTGGTGATCGACTTCAACAACGAAACCCGTGTGCTGTCGGTTTCTGTAAATCAGGTGACTACTTTTACCGCGGTGCTGAAGTCTACTCCTGCGGCGTTTGCCCCGACTTCGTATCTCGAGGTTGGTTATCACCCAGGTGCCGCACTTCTGAACTCGAAGCTCGGCGATCTATATACCTTCAACGACTCTTTGTTGAAAGCAGAACTTGGCCGGCTGCAGCTTGCTGACCTTGTTATCGCCTTGAAGGCGTACTACGTCATCACCTAACCAGGTAGGGTTCTCGCGCGTGATCAGGGCTGCACCATATAATTAGGCGCAGCCTCATCGACGCATCTAGGCTGGAGTCATATACTTCGCTTGAATTCTTCCAGTCATGGCACGCTGAGTCAGAATGGCGTCGACCATAACCGTGAATCCCTTTATGCCTTCAATGTAGTACTTATGTTCTTTGTCAAAGATATTTGCCAATATTAGACCGACACCTTTTATTTTTCCGCACATGGAAAGAAGGGTGTCGCGGTTTGCAATGTCCATTGGATGCTCTCCAATGAATGCGCATATCACAGAATCCCTTAACTGGTACGGAAGATCATCGATGTTATGCTTGCTGGGTATAGCATCGAAAATGCCTCGCAACTCGTTCCAAGCATGGGGTCTGCTAACATCGAAGTTTAATTGTGGGTTGTTAGTGATGGCATTTGCATTGAAGTGAAGCGCCATATCAATTGCTGCATATCCAGACATGGAGGCGCCGAAAAACACCACGTTCTCTGGGGCGTAGCCTTCTATTGCCTTGGCAATAACTTCCTTCATGTGGGAGCCGCCGTCTTCCCTCAAGTAATAGCTATTGGTTGGATCTGTTACACATATAACGTCACCCGGAAAATGTCGGTAGTAGCTAAGTAGCCCAGCGTACACGCCGTTATTCTTTAATGTTGCCATTGCGATCAAAAGAGTTTTTGAAGGCGTGCTTCTTTTTATATAGACAACGTTCTCGCCGAGAATATTTATCTGATATTTTTCTACAACTTGATCGTATTCAAGGTCGCTGCAAACGTCTTCTAACATCTAACGATCCTGCTTTTTAAGTGTTTTGGTATATATAATTTATTGAATCGAGTTACAAAAAACACGACCTACTTGCACGGTAGCACTCAGCGAGCGCAAGCCGCATCAGGCCAATTGCGTGGAAGCATACTTACTTGGAGAAGCAATGACCAGAATTACCAGACAGCAGTTGCTGCACGCGCTCAAGAATTCCAGCGTTTTCGTTCCTGGAGAAAAATATGACTGACGCTGATAAGGATCGCGTCATCCTTGCGCGCACCTTGTGCGGAGGGGCTCGCGGTGAAGGTCTGGCCGGCCAGATCGCCGTGGCCTGGACGATCCGCAATCGGGTTAAGGATGGGCGAGCTCAGTCCTGGTGGGGAGAGAGCTATGCCGGGGTGTGCCGCAAGTCCTGGCAGTTCAGTTGCTGGAACAAGAACGATCCGAACTATGCCTACCTCAGCGGTGCGAAGGCGATTCCGGCCGGGCAGTTCTCCCGGGCGCAGAAGGCTGCTGACATGGTGATGTCGGGACAAGCGAAAGATCCAGCCTGCGCCGCTACGCACTACTACGCGATCACCATGCCCAAGCCACCCGTCTGGGCGAAGGGCGCCAAAGAAGCGCTGCGCCTCGGGCACCACATCTTCTTCACGGATGTTCCGTGAAGAAGATGTGGGTGCGGATCCTTCCTTATATAGCTGCGGTGCTGCTGGTAGCCGGAGCGCTGTTCGGCGCCTATCACCATGGGCAGAGTGTCGCTAACGCGACATGGCAGTCGCAGTGGAATGAGCGCGACACCCGAGACGCCCAAGCCAAGGCCGAAAACGAGGCTTCCATCCGGGCGCGAGAGCAGGTCTACCAACAGTTAATCAACAAGGCGGTACAAGATGGTCAACGCACGATCGATCAAGCCACGACTGATGCTGCCGCTGCTCGCGCTTCTGCTAACAGCCTGCGCGGGACAGTCGACGCCATTGCCGAACGACTCGCAGCCAGTCAAGCCAGCGGTAATTCCTGTACTGCTGCCGCAAGCCAGGCAGCTACCCGCGCAGCCCTGGTGCTTGCCGACGTGTTCAAGCGCGCTGATGAGAGAGCGAGCGACCTGGCGGCAGATGCTGATCAAAGCCGGAGTCGCGGAGTGACCTGCGAGCGGGTATATGACGGCCTTGGGGAATAGGTCAGGGTCGCGGGGCGATCAGGTTAGGCCCCTCGCTCCGTGCGTTTCCCACTGCGACGTCGACCTTGAACCATTCGAACGCCTCGGTGGGCTCGCCCTGGAGCATCACCATCTGTTCGGCACGCTCCTTTGGCGCGGCCGGGTCGATCCATTCGAGAGCCAGATCAGGCGATAGCATCATTGGTCGGCGGTCGTGGATGTCCACCATGCCGCCGGCGCTTTCGGTGAAGATGACGCAGTCGTCATGTTCGGTGGGCTCATGCTCGGCATTCGGATACTGGCCGATCACGGCACATCGGGTTGGCAACCGGTCTCGACGGTGGATTAGGTGAAAGATGGCGAGCTGGGTCGGCTTTTTACCCCTCAAGCGGTTGGTATCCTGAATTTTTGTCATGAGTTGTAGTCCACTACTCGACTCCGTCACTTAATCAAACATTTATGGAAGTGAGTACCGTGCTAGCCCCAAAAAGATTAAAGATTAAAGATTCAATGTTTTTCATGGCCCCCTTGTCGTTGATGTGTGCCCTATGGTATCAGCCAGCGAGTGCGAAAGAGGTTGGAGACTGCCAGTTGCCAAACTCCGGAAGATTAAGTGGTGCCATAGAGTTACACTCGAACTGCACTTACCTCCAAGGTATAACTATAAGTGAGTCTAATACCAGTATCGACTGCAAAGGCGCAACTCTGGATGGGAAGCACTCAACAAAAATAGGAATTCTTATAAGTAGTGAAGGGCGCTCTCTGAAAAATGTCAGCGTTAAAAACTGCACGGTAACGAATTTTTCCCAGACAGGTGTCTTGGTGACGTCCGAAATTCCTAACTACAAAAGATCTAACGATCACGAAAAAAACTACAATGAAACGCCGACTAACGTAACGCTAGATAATTTAAATGTTTTGTCCAGTGATGGCGCCGGTGTTTATTTTCACAGTTATGTGTCCAACTCTACCTTGAAAAATTCAAGAATCGAAAAATCTAAAGCAGAAGGTATATACCTTGATCAAAGCTCTAGGGGGAATCGAATACTTAACAATACAATAAAAAACAATGGTGAACTCGACGGCCCCAATAGTGGCCAAAGGGTAGGGCTGGCGATTGATTCCTCCGCCAAAAATCTGGTTGAAAACAATAAATTCATCGAGAATTTTGGGGGTGGTGTATTTTTATACAAAAACTGCGGTGAAAATTTCAGCAAAGGAATGTCTGTTATTCGATGGCAGCACAGTGATGAAAACACAATAAAAAATAATGTGTTTGATGGCGAAAAAGTAGGAGTCTGGATTGCTTCGCGACAAAGTTCAAATCTTCAAAGAAAAGATTGCGGGGATAAACCGCTAGATGCAGAAGGTAAGTACTACCAAGATTTCGCCAACAATAATACCATCGTTGGTAATAAATTCTGCCGAAACAAAACCTACATAAAGGTGGAGGGTGACAATAATACAATCACAAACAATCGATCCGATAATAATGGTAGGTGGATTGTCGAGCCGACATCTATGAAAACACGCCTAACCGGCATCCCCACAATAGGAAATAGAATCACCAACAACAGTTTTGAAAAGTGCGAAATATAGCTGACTGGCCGAAAAATTGACTGAATACCTGGCTTTAAAATTGCGATCGCAGTTCGAAGACTTTATCGAAGAAGCCAGCCAACACACCGCCGCTGAGGTCGTCACGGATACCAGCGGCTGATCAGCCCAGCGTGACGCGCTGTAGGAGGAGCATTGCGATCAGCAGGACGCCGGAGAGGGGGCTAAAAAGGCTCAGTGACTTTCCAAGTGATTTTGTGAATTACGGTTGCGCACTGTTGGGCATCGTTGCAATGAGCACTAAGCGCGAAGCCTTGTGTTTAGTGGGCTGTAGACGTTTCCGCTTGCATGGGACTACTGGTTGCTGAACTTGGCGCTACTAAACCCGGCTGTAGATCTGGCGCTGGTTGTGGCGCCCCTGGGCTGAACTACGCCCGACTGCAACGCCAAACCGAAATTAGATCGCCCGCTATTCGCGGGCATTTATAATACTAAGGAGGCGGTGTCGTGATTTCAATTAAATCGAAGACAGTATTTCCTCAACTGCAGGGACATCCACCATGAAGTCGCGCAGCCTCGGCTCGGACGCTTCTTGCCCTTCTTCCCCATCAATTTGCGGGGTTATGATCTTGTGACACTCAAGCCCAGCCATCTCGGCCAGCGCCTCGTATTCGCTGATGTCTTTGTACTCGAACAGGATAACTTTCGTTCCTGGCTTGGCAAAAGCGAGGTTTGCCAATTGGGCGCCGTGCCCTCCGACAATCACAGGAGCCTCGCTGAAGGCTCTGGCCTGACCCTGTAGCGACATGTCGTCACAGTAAATGGGGGATATGCCTTTCTTTGAAAGCACTTTCTCCAGCTCCGAGCTGTTGCTGATTCGGCGTCGAACTCTCGTCTCGTTCTGGCGGCTGGCGTAAATACCGCCGTGATACAGCGGGCTTCCTGATTTATTTATCTTCGCCGAGACTTCCGTGCGCCACCAATCAATCACGCTTTTATTGAGCGTGTGATTGGAAAAGAAAGTTGGGACATACAGCTTTTTAAAGAAAAGCAGCCCTTTTGAGTTCGTATAATAGGGCTCGTTATAGACAATGCTTTTGTCTGTATTGATCTTGAGCAGCCGCATGAACTCAATCTGCGAAGGGTGGGGGCGGTGGTGCATCGCGAGCCAATAGCGCGAAGCTGTGCCGAACACCTTTTCAAAGAGCATGATCCTGGGTAGCCAGTTCATCATCATGTGCCAATGGTTATTTTGGCCGCCTACCAGGATCGTAGGCGCTGACACTTCTATGAGTGGCTTGTCGATATGGGCGGTAAACCGATCGCCCTCCATGGTGTGCGGCATCGGGAACCACTTCAGGGCGTTCACATATCCTTCGTCAAGAACGCAGAGGTCGTGTTTCGGCAAGAATATCTGCCAAGCATGATTGACGATGACGTTGTTAAGCTCAGCAACGCCGAACTCGAAATGTCGTGGTTCACGCTTGATCCAGTCGTAGCTCACATGTGGCAGATCAACCGAGTGCCATTTCCCACCTGACGCTTCGGCCGCGTGCTTCAGGCTTACATTTTTCCCTGTTAATAGCATTGAAAATCCCTAAATCCATTTTCCATATTGTTGATTTTCGACCAATAAAGTCGAAGTGGTGTTCTTCCTGCGCGTAGCATATACGCCCGGATCAATCTAACAAAGAGCTGCCGGGTAAAACCCCGCGACAATCACGCGGTCCTGAGCGGTTTTTTGTGCCATAAATTTGATAGCCCGCCGAGTGCGGGCTTTTTTTTCGCCTGGAGAAAAACAATGGCAAGACTTTCAGAGAGCAGGGCAGGGAGCCGCAATGCGCTTGCCTTCCTCGACATGCTGGCTTGGGCAGAAGGCACCAGCAATCACCCAGTCACGGCCATGGATGGCTACGACGTGATCGTCACTGGCATCGACAGGAAGCCCGAGGTGTTCAAGGGCTTCAGCGATCATCCCTTCGCCAAGGGTCGCAAGTCCAAGGTCATCAATAGCAAGGGGCTGACCTCGAACGCCTCCGGCCGGTATCAGCAGATGCTCAAGGACTAGTCGCATTATCGGGTGCTGCTCAAGCTGCCTGACTTCAGCCCGATCAGCCAGGACCTGCTGGCCCTGCAGCACATCCGCGAATGTCGGGCGCTGGCTGGCGTTCACGCCGGCCGGATCGAAACCGCCATCAAGAAGTGCCGGAACATCTGGGCCAGCCTGCCCGCGGCGGGATACGGGCAGCGAGAACACCGCCTGGATGACCTGCTGAAGCAGTACCGGCTGGCGGGCGGGGTGATGTCGTGACTCCCCTGGATAAGCTGATCGGCCTGGGGCTGGCGGTGATCCTGTTGCTGGTCCTCGGCGCAGGTGGTGGGGTGTGGCTTGCTGCGCGCCATTACCGGCCTCTGATCGATGCGGCCAATAACGACCTGGCGGCACGAAGGCCGCCCGCGACAACCTGGAAGCGTTCGCGGGCGAGCAGGGCAGGAAGCTTGGCGAGCTGGTGCAGGCCGGTAAGTTGCGGGAGCGGAATGCCGCCCTGGCGCGGGAGAAGGCGAGTCAGGAGGCCCAGCCAGACTACGCCGCAGCCAATCAATTGCTGCGGGAGCGGACTGGCGGTGATCCGGCCCAGGCAGCCGCGTCAATCATCGATCAGGAGTTGGGGTTATGAGGTTGCTGCTGATGGGGTTGGTGGTGTTGCTGGCGGGGTGCTCGACTCAAGAGCCAGAGGTGCGCACTGTGCGGGTGGAGGTGCCGGTGCTGGTTCCATGCCGTGCGCCCGATGTGTGTAAGCGATCCATCATCCACACCTTCAAAGCGGCTATCTGAATCCTGATGCTGTGCTCCCGAACTCTTTCAGGAGCCAGCACGTCATGATGCGTCCCGACGCCAAAGTCGAAAAAGTCTACCTCTACCCCAAGCCCGTGGATTTCCGAAAGTCCATCGACGGTCTTGCCGCCCTGGTCGAACTGGACATCAAGGTCGCCGTGTTCGATCCCGTGCTTTTTGTTTTTCTGAATCGCTCCCGTAATCGAGCGAAAATCCTTTATTGGGAGCGCAACGGCTTTTGCCTGTGGCTCAAGCGGCTGGAGTCTGAGCGTTTCAAAACTTCGCCCGATGCTTGCGACGAAGCCATCGTATTGTCCGTCCAGGAACTGAACTGGCTGCTCGACGGCTTTGACCTCTGGCGCAACCGCCCGCATCAGGTTTTGACACCACGCTTCGTGGCTTGACCCGGTATAATCCGGGCCATGATTTCCCTGCCCGACGACCTTCCTGATGATCCTGTTTTGCTCAAGCAGTTGTTGCTTGATGCTCTGGCTCGTCAGGCTAAAACGGCCGAAGTGCTGCAAGCCCATGAAGGTCACATTGTCGATCTGAAAGAACAAATCAAGTTGCTGCGCGACCGCTTGTTCGGGCGCAAGTCCGAACAAACCGGCGAGCCCAACAGCCCGCAACTGGCATTGTTCAACGAACCCGAAAGCGACCCGATGCTGGCCGCCGATGATGGCGAAGAGGAAGTGGTTGCAGCGACCGTGCGCCGTGGCAAACGCAAGCCGTTATCGACTGATCTGCCGCGTATCGAAGTCATCCATGAACTGCCCGAACACGAACTGACCTGCGTCTGCGGTTGCCGCAAACACGCGATCGGCGAAGAAACCAGCGAACAGTTCGACATTGTGCCGATGCAGATCCGGGTCATCAGACACATCCGCAAAGTCTATGGCTGCCGCGGTTGTGAGTCGGCGCCGGTGACCGCTGACAAACCCGCCCAATTGATCGAAAAGAGCCTGGCCAGTCCCAGCGTGTTGGCGATGTTGCTGACCACCAAGTATGTCGACGGCTTGCCGTTGCATCGCTTTGAGACGGTACTGGGCCGACACGGTATAGAGATCCCGCGCCAGACGCTGGCGCGCTGGGTCATCCAGTGCAGCGACCACTTCCAGCCACAGTTGAACCTGATGCGCGACCGCTTGCTGGAAAGTCCGGTGATTCACTGCGATGAAACTCGCGTCCAGGTGTTGAAAGAGCCGGATCGCGATCCGAGCATTCAGTCCTGGATGTGGGTGCAGGCCAGCGGCCCGCCCGATCGAAAAGTGGTGTTGTTCGACTACACCTCCAGCCGTGCGCAGGAGGTGCCGTTGCGCCTGCTGGACAGTTATCGCGGCTACGTGATGACCGACGATTACGCGGGTTATAACGCTCTGGCGTTGCAACCGGGCGTTGAACGGTTGGCGTGTATGGCCCATGCGCGACGCAAGTTTGTGGACGCGCAAAAAGTCCAGCCCAAGGGTAAAACGGGCCGGGCCGATATCGCGCTGACGATGATCAACACGCTGTACGGCATCGAGCGTGAACTCAAGGATGCTGGCGATGAACAACGCTTTATGGGTCGTCAGGAAAAGAGCCTGCCGATCCTGGCCCAACTGAAAAACTGGCTGGATAAAACCCAGTCTCAGGTCACGGCGCAAAGTGCTTTGGGCAAGGCGGTGCATTATCTGGCGAACAACTGGAGCCGGCTGGAGCGCTACGTGGAGGCCGGTTTTTTACCCATCGACAACAACGCCGCCGAACGCGCGATCAAGCCGTTTGTGATTGGACGCAAGGCTTGGTTGTTCAGCGACACGCCCAAGGGCGCCACGGCCAGTGCTCAGATCTACAGCCTGGTCGAGACCGCCAAGGCCAACGGCCAGGAGCCCTATACGTGGCTGCGCCATGTACTGGAACGACTGCCGCATGCCTCGTCAGTGGAAGACTATGAGGCTTTGCTGTCGTGGAACTGCTCGCCAGAGATGCCACGGTAAACCGTTACCTCACCTTGGGGTAGGTGGGGTTTATGGATCGCATACAATCCACGGGCTTGGGGTAGAGGTAGACTTTTTCGACTTTGGCGTCGGGACGCATCATAACGTGCTGGCTCCTGAAAGAGTTCGGGAGCACAGCATCAGGATTCAGATAGCCGCTTTGAAGGTGTGGATGATGGATCGCTTACGATTTTTTTATCATCTCACGCGTGATGTATTAATTTTTATGAAAAAGTTTAGCTTAGGGGTGTTGCTTCTGGTGGTTTTGTTGTGGGTATAGCTGGTGGCTATTTGTTGCACGGCTGATAGTCGTTATTGGATATTTTATTGCCGATAGTAGGGATTCCAGTGATTCGTTCTTTCATGGAGGTTGGTTGGAATATCCACTTTTTTGAGATTATGTCTGAGTGGTTGTTTGTTATTGTATTGTAGTTTCCTTCTATTCTTATATAGGTTTTGTTTCTGCAAAACGTGTTGCTCTCGACGGTGTTGTAGTCCGCGAAGTCTTGATAGTGTTTCCCCTCTGTATCAATTGGCGTGTCTCCACAATCTTTTTTTTCCAAATTTGAGCTTTGGCGCGAGGCAATCCAAATTCCTACCTTCTCATCTATAAAGTAGTTATTGGTGATCTGGTTTTCATTGCTGTGTTGCCATCGTATTACAGACATTCCCTTGCTAAAATTTTCGCCGCAGTTTTTGTAGAGGAATACACCGCCGGCTAAGTTGGCTAGAAATTTGTTGTTTTTGATCAGGTTGTTGGCTGAGGAGTCAATTGCTAAACCGACTCGTTGACCGCTGTTGGGGCCGTTTAGTTCGCCGTTTTTTTCTATGATGTTATTTAATATGGTGTTATATCTTGAGCTTTGATCAAGATAGATTCCTTCGGCTTTTGAACCTGCGATCCTAGAGTTTTTAAGGGTGGAGTTGCTTACGTAGCTGTGAAAGTACACTCCGACTCCGTCGTTGGATAGAACATGCATGTTGTCCAGTGTTATGTTGCTTGGTGTGTCTGCGTAGTTTTTTGCGCGGTCATTGGATCTTTGGATCTTTGGATCTTTGGAAATTTGGAATCTCTGATGTGACTAGGATTCCCATTTGAGTGAAGTTGGTAACAGTGCAGTTCTTGATGTTGACGTTGGTCAGGTGATTGCCTTTGCTGCTAATCAGGATGCCTGTTTTTTCAGTATGGCGACCATCAAGGGTCGCTCCTTTGCAGTCAATGTTTGTGTTGGAGGTGTTAATGGTCATTGTTTCGAAATAAGTGCAACTCGGCTCTAGCGTCACATTGCCAGCTAGATTTCCTGAGTGTGGAAGTTGACATTTTTGGTTTTCTTTGGCGTTCGAAGGGAGTGGCCAAAAGCTTGCGGCGAGTGTTAGTGGTAGCCACATGACTAGTATTCTATTTAGCTTGGTTTTGTTGAGTGTCATAAAATTCTCTGAGATTGACTTTGTGTGTCGGAAATGGGATCACGGTTGTAGGCGGAAATTCGTCGGTTGGTCTGGAGTTCGGGGAAGTATTTTAGAGAGGTTTCACTACCCATCTCTGAACTGATAATAATTGTGCTCTCGTTATAGCCCCAACCCCTCCTCAACAATCCACATCAAATTCTCCTCATTCCACGCCACCGCAGCCATGGCAGCCTGCCCCAGCGGTGGAACTTTCTGCAGGTGCCATTGCGACTCGCCGTGTTCGTCCGTGCTACGCAGGATGCGGTAATTTTTACTGGTTAGATGAATCTCGATCAGCCCCTCTGCTTTGGGGCTGAAGCGGGCGATCGGGTCGAAGGTAATGGTTCGATAAAGGGCTTCGAGCAGTAGTTGATCGACGGCGTAGTTGTACGTAGCGCCGCTTGGGTGACGCTCGTACACATGGGTGGAATTGCGGCGGATGCCGAGACCGGCTTCGCTCAAGGGGGCCAGCCAGGTTTCAATCTGCAGGTACAGGTCGTTGACCTGGGTCGGCCAATGATCGATTGCGGTATCGGTGCTGATTTCTGTCTCATCGGAGCCTTGCAGGCGGTGCTTCAGTTTTGCGGCCAGTTCATCTGCCTTTGTCATGTCGATTGCCTCCCGTAGTGTCTTTTGAATAGTAGCCAAATCTGGTGGCAGGCGGGGCGTGGGCTGGCGAGGCAAAAGCGTGGGCGTCAGCGGGGAGCTGGCCTATCGACAGTATATAGCCCGGCCTCTTGCGGGCTTTTGCTGATGTGAACCGATTCGAACATTTAATCAAGCAACCGTCGCTTAGGGTTTTCCCTGGCCGTCGAGACCGCGTATTATTCCCACAAATATGTCTGAAGATTTCCTGTGTGTAACCGTCAGGTCATCAGCCTTGCGCCCCAGCGTGCTATGCAAGGCAACCTCCAGATAAAAAAGATTCTCCTCAGGTGACGTTTAGCGACTTGCCAAAAAATATATCGGCCAGGCATGCGGCTGTCCGCAGGATGGGACGGTGTCCGGTAGCGTTTTAAAGGAATGGGTTTTGACAAAGCGTAGACAGGTAGCAATTGTTGGTTGTTCTTTTCGTTTCCCTGGGTCCACAACCAGCAGTTTCTGGCAGAACCTGATGACGGGGCAGGACCTGGTGACCCAGGTCGATGCCTCGCGCTGGGACCATGCCGAGTTCCTGCACCCGGACAAGGCCAATCCTGCCACCAGCTACACCTTCGCCGCCGGATCTTTGGGCGACATCAGTGCGTTTGACGCGGGCTTCTTCAATATTTCGCCCCGTGAAGCAGCCGTGATGGACCCTCAGCAGCGGATGTTGCTGGAGATGTGCTGGGAAACCTTCGAGAACGCCGGGGTCAAGCCGTCGAGCCTGCGTGGTAGCAACTGCGGGGTGTACCTGGGCATTGCTGGCGTCGAGCAGGCCTATCGCCTGGTCGAAGACCTGGCCTCGATTGATGCGGCCACTGCCACCGGCAATACCATGAGCATTGCCGCCAACCGCCTGTCCTTCTTCTATGACCTGCGCGGGCCGAGCATGGCCATCGATACCGCCTGCTCGTCGTCCCTGGTGGCCTTTCACCAGGCCTGCCAGGCGATCATCAGCGGTGATATCGACCAGGCAGTGACGGGCGGTATCAGCCTGCACATGCACCCCTTCGGCTTCATGATTTTCGCCAAGGCCTCGATGCTCTCGCGCACCGGGCGTTGCCAGGCGTTCGATGAACGCGGCGACGGTTATGCGCGTTCCGAGGGCGGTGGTCTGTTCCTGCTCAAGGATTACGATCAGGCCCTGGCCGATGGCAATCCGATTCTGGCGGTGGTCGCCGCCAGTGCGGTCAACACCGATGGTCGCAAGTCGAGCCTGACCCTGCCGAGTGCCGATGCGCAGGCGGCGCTGCTCAAACGCACCTATGCCAAGGCCGGGATCGATCCGTCGCAGCTCGACTACCTGGAAGCCCATGGCACTGGCACGGCTGTCGGTGATCCGATTGAGACCCGCGCCATCGGTGAGGCCCTGGGCCAGGCCCGGAAGGCCGGCAACCCGTTGCCGATCGGTTCGATCAAGAGCAACCTCGGTCACCTCGAGGCAGCCTCCGGCGTTGCCGGCCTGATGAAGGCCCTCAACTGCCTGATCGAACGGGAAGTGCCGGCCACCATCGGCATTGAAGAACTCAACCCGAATATCCCGTTTGCCGACCTGAACTTGCAGGTAGTCACCGAAAGCCGTGCGCTGAAAGCTGAAGGGCAACTGACTGTCGGCATCAACTCGTTCGGTTTTGGTGGCGCCAACGCGCACGTGATCCTGCAAAGTGCCGAGCCGCTGCCGGCGTCCACCACGGCGGGCAACACCCGGCGTGTGCCGCTGCTGCTCAGCGCCAAGGATGCCGAAGGCCTGCGCGCCACAGCCGAGGGTTTTGCCGAGTACCTGGCCGCCCACCCGCAGGGCAATTATTATGATGTCGCCTACCAGGCCATGTTCCGGCGCGATGCCCATCCCCATCGTTTGCTGTTGATCGCTGCCGACCCGGCCGAGGCTGCTCAGGCGCTGGCCGACTATGCCCAGGACCCGAGCCTCAGCGAGCTGAGCTCGGTGCTTGAGGTGGGCCAGGCGCTGGACAAAGCCCAGGGCCCGGTGTTCGTGTACTCCGGCAATGGGTCGCAATGGCAAGGCATGGGCCGGGCGATGCTCGGCCAGCCGGTGTTCGAAACCGCGGTGGCTGAAGTCGATGCGCTGTTCCAGCCGCTGGCCGGCTATTCGTTGCGCGCCGAACTGCTGGGCGAAAACGGTGAGGGGCGTTATGCGCGCACCGAGATCGCCCAGCCGGCCTTGTTCGCCCTGCAAGTGGCGGTCACGCGCGCACTGGCAGCCCAGGGTTTCCATCCGGCAGCGGTGATCGGGCACAGCGTGGGTGAAGTCGCCGCGGCCTGGGCCAGTGGCGCGCTGAGCCTGGAAGACGCGACCCAGGTTATTTTCCATCGCAGCCGTTTGCAGGGAACGACCCGCGGCACCGGGAAAATGGCTGCCGTTGGTCTCAGTGGCGAGGCCACGGCGATGTTGCTGGTGGAACTGGGGCTGGACGATCGGGTGGTCCTGGCCGGCGAAAACAGTGCGCGAGGCGCTACGGTGGCCGGCCCTGTCGATGCCCTCAGCGAACTCGAACAGGCCCTGACCGAACGCCAGGTGTTTGTCCGCCTGTTGGACCTGGACTACGCCTTCCACTCCCCGGCGATGAACCCGATCGAGCAGCAAGTAATTGCCGATCTGGCGCACATCCGTCCACGCAGTGCGCAGATTCCGTTCTATTCCACGGTGGTCGGCGGCGAGCTCGATGGTCAACGTCTGGACAGCCGTTATTGGTGGCAGAACATTCGCTTCCCGGTGCTGTTCCAGGGGGCGATGGACGAGTTGGTGGGGCAGGGCTTCAACCTGTTCGTCGAGGTGGGTCCGCACCCGATCCTGCGCTCTTACGTCAGCGATGCCCTGACCCAGCGCGAGCTGCCCGGTCAGGTGGTCGCCACCTTGTTGCGCAAGGACGACAGTCCAGCACTGCTTGAGCGTTGCATGGCGCGGCTGTTGATTGCTGGCGCAGAGCCGGATTGGCAGCAACAATTCCCGGTGGCCGGCAGCAACCTGCGCCTGCCCAACTACGCCTGGCAGCGCGAACGTTTTCAACTGCCGGTCAGCGCCGAGTCGTTCGGCGTGCTGGCGCGCGAACGTGTGCACCCATTGCTCGGCTACCCACTGGCCGATCGTGCCCTGACCTGGGAAAACCGACTCGACACGCAGCTGTTCCCGACCCTGGCTGACCACAAGGTCGGTGAAGCGGTGCTGTTCCCCGGCGCCGGTTTCACCGAGCTGGCGCTGGCGGTGGCCTTGCTGCACCAGCCGGGCGAGTTCGTCGACATCGAAGAGTTGGAGATTCACAACCCGCTGTTGCTCGGCAACGAAGGCAGCAAGAAGATCCGCGTCAACATCGAGGAAGCCGACGGCACCTTGCGGATCACCTCGCGCAGCCTGGCGCAGCGGGAAGAGTGGGTCCAGCACGTGGTCGCGCGTCTGCCCGGCGAAGCCCGTGGCGTCTTGCTCGGCACGCGTGCACCGGAACTGCCGCAACGCCCGGCCGACTTCACCGGCGAACAGCATTTGGCGCTGACCCGTGCGGTGGGCCTGAACTATGGCCCGGCTTATCAGGCCGTGGCGGCGGTGTGGGTCGAACCGGCCCACATCCTGGCGCAACTGAGCGTTCCCGAGACCATCAGCCAGGAGCTGGCGACCCTGCACCTGCACCCGGCGTTGCTCGACGGCGCGTTTCAACTGATCACCGAATTGCTGGTCGGCCAGCCGGGCAGCAACAAGGGCCTGGCGTTCATCCCGGTCAAGCTCGGGCGCGTCGCGTTTGCCAAGGCCGGCGGCGTGCCGTGCCTGGCCCAAGTGCGCCAGCTCAAGCGTACCGAGCATTCGTTGCTGGTGGATTTCACCCTGTACGACGCGACCGGCGCAGCGGTGCTGTTCATCAAGGACGCACGTTTCCGTGGCGTGCGCCTGCAACGCGACCGCTCCCATGACATCAAGCGCCTGGCCCATGTTGGCCTGGCCGCGCCAGGTCAGGCAGTGCCCGTGCTGCGTGCAGCCAGCAGCGCCACGCCGTTGGTAGAACACCTGCAGGGCTTGGCCGATGAGCCGGTGCAGCAGCGTTATTTGAATGAAGTCGAGCCGTTGCTCGATGCCCTGTGCGCGAGTTTTGTGCAGGACCTGATCGAGCAAGCCGGCGGCCGCTTGAGCGCCGAGCAGGTTGCGCTGTGGTCGCAACAGGACGGTGTGCCAAGCGATTACCTGGCGACCTTGCTGCGCCAGGGCCTGGAAGACGGCAGCTTGAATTGCGATGCCGACGGCAACTGGTGTGTCGCCGATGTGGGCGAGCGTCCAACTTCCGAGGCGATCTGGCAAGAGCTGTTCCAGAGCTATCCGGAGCACTTCCAGATCATCCATTCGGTAGGACGGATCGGTCGCCACCTGCTGTCCCTGCTTGACGCACGCCAAACCCTGGAGCAGTTGCTGCCACGGGAAACCAGTGGCGCCAATCTGTCGCGCCTGGTGCTGGGTGCCGCAGGTCAGCAGCGTCTGCTCGCCGGCCTGCGCGAAACCCTGGCTCAGCGTCTCGCCGCGTTGCCGGCCGGGCAACGCCTGCGGGTGCTGGAGTTTGGTTTTGGTGGGCCATCCTTCGCCGAATCGCTGTACGCCGGGATCGATTTTGATCGCGTCGACTACAACTACTGCGTAGCGGAACCAGAACTGGTGCAGATGCTCGGCGATGATTGCCCGGCACTGCAGGTCATTGATTTTGCACAACTGAGCAGCGCCTCTGGTTACGACTGGGTGCTGTTGCCGACCGATCTGGCGGCCCTGGACAACATTGGCGAAGCGCTGCGCCAGGCAGCCAGTCACCTCAACCCGCACGGGCAGTTGGCCGTGCTGGCGCAACACCCGTCGCGCTGGGCCGACTTCGTGTTTGGCGCCCAGGCCGACTGGTGGCTGGCAGGCCCTGAGCAGGCGTTGTCGCGTCAACAGCGGCCGCAGTTCTGGCTGCATGAGTTGCAGCGTCACGGCCTGAGCGTCAGCCACACCCTGGAAGCACTGCCGGGCAATGCCTGCGGCAGTTATCTGCTGTTGGCCGCTCATGGCGTGAATGCAGCGGCCGCTTCACCGGAGGTCACCGTGCAACGCTGGGCGTTGCTGGCCGAATCCGGGCAGGCGGCTGCCGAGCAACTGGCCCAGGCCCTGCGTGAGCAAGGCCAGCAGGTCAGTCTGTTGCAGCCTGGCGATGCCCAGGCCCTGGCACAACAACTCGGCGCGCTGGATCAAGCGCCAGAGCACGTGTTGCACCTGGCCGGTTTTGACAGCAGCCAAGGGCTCGATGGCCAGGGCGCGCGCTGCATGCTGGCGGCGGCGCTGGTCCAGGCCTGCGAGTCGCTGAATATCGCGCCACAGTGCTGGCTGCTGACCCGTGGCGCGGCTGGTCACCTGTACGCTGCCGAGCAAGGCAGCGATGTCGATGCGATTGCCGATGCGGCGGTCTGGGGCTTCGGTCGAACCCTGGCGAACGAGTCTGCCGGTTGCCGGATCCGTCTACTCGACCTGGCTTTCGCCGCGCCTGTCGCCAGCCTGGTCGCGGCCATGTTGCACGCCGACGCCGAGACCGAAGTGGCGATCAGCGCCGCCGGCCAGCGTTATGTGCCGCGCTTGCGCGTCCTGCACGAACAAAACGGTGCCAGCGCTGACGGCAACACGCGCATCAGCCTGGGCTTCGACCTGCCGGGGCAATTGCGCAACCTGCGCTGGGAAGCCCGTGAGCTGACCGCGCCGGCGGCGGACGAGCTGGACATCGAAGTACGCGCCACCGGTCTGAACTTCCGTGACGTGATGTTTGCCCTCGGCCTGCTGTCCGACGAGGCCATCGAAAATGGCTTCTCCGGTCCGACCATGGGCTTTGAATTTTCCGGTGTGGTCCACGGCAAAGGGTCTGCCGTGTTCGGCGATTTCGCCCCGGGCGATCGCGTGGTGGGTTTTGGCCCGCGTAGTTTCGCCAACCGCCTGGTGACCAACGCCAACGCGGTGGCTCGCATCCCCGAAGGCATGTCCTTCGAGGCCGCGGCGACGATTCCAAGTACCTTCTTCACCGTGTACTACGCGCTGCATCATCTGGCGCGCCTGGAACCGGGCGAGAAGGTGCTGATCCACGGCGCCGCTGGTGGTGTCGGGATTGCCGCGATCCAGATCGCCAAGTGGTGTGGTGCCGAGATCTATGCCACCGCCGGCAGCGACGAGAAGCGCGACTTCCTGCGTCTGCTGGGCGTCGACAAGGTCTTTGATTCGCGCTCCCTGGCTTATGCCGACGAAGTGCTGGCCCTGACCGATGGGCGTGGCGTCGACGTGGTGCTCAACTCCCTGGCTGGCGAAGCGATCAACCGCAACTTCCAGGTGCTCAAGCCGTTCGGCCGCTTCCTTGAACTGGGCAAGCGCGACTTCTACCAGAACACCCGCATCGGCCTGCGTCCGTTCCGCAACAACATCAGCTACTTCGGCATCGACGCCGACCAGTTGATGAGTGAGCGTCCAGACCTGACCCGGCGCCTGTTCGGGCAAATGATGGGGCTGTTCGAGCAGGGCATCCTGCACCCGCTGCCGTTCCGCGAGTTCGACGCCAACCACGTGACCGAGGCCTTCCGCTACATGCAGCAGGCGCGGCAGATCGGCAAGATCGTGGTGACCTATGGCAACCCGATCGAACGCCTGGTGGAAACCCGCGAACAGCCGGTGCAGTCGTTGCAACTCAGTGCCGAGGCGACCTACCTGGTCACGGGCGGCCTGGGCGGCTTCGGCCTGCGCACCGCGCAGTGGCTGGTGGACAAGGGCGCGCGGCACCTGGTGCTGCTCGGTCGTCGTGGCCCGGCCAGTGTCGAGGCGCAGCCGTGCCTGGCGGCCTGGCAAGCGCAGGGCATCGACGTACAGGCGCTGGCCTGCGACATCACCGATGTGATGCAAGTGCGCGGCGTGTTCGAACGCATTGCCGCTAGCCCGTATCCATTGCGTGGCCTGGTGCATGCAGCGACAGTGATCGACGACAGTCTGATTCGCAACCTGGATGCCGAACAACTGCAGCGCGTGCTGGAGCCCAAGGCCAAGGGTGCGCAATACCTGCATGAGCTGACCCGCGAGTTGCCGTTGGACTTCTTCGTGATGTTCTCCTCGGCCACCACGCTGTTCGGCAACCCGGGCCAGGCCAACTACGTGGCTGCCAACTATTGGCTCGAAGCGTTGGCTCGGCATCGTCGAGGTCACGGCCTGGCCGCCACCGCGGTGCTCTGGGGTGCGATCGACGACGTTGGTTTCCTGGCGCGCAACGAGCAAATCAAGGACGCACTGCAAAGCCGCATGGGTGGCGCCGCGCTGCGCGCCGAAGTGGCGCTGGCACACTTGGAGCAGATGCTGCTCAAGGGTGACGACGGGATTGGCGTACTGGAGCTGGAATGGAAAGCCCTGTCGCGCTTCCTGCCGAGCGCTGCGACCCCACGTTTCGTCGAGCTGGTTCGTGCCCATGGCGGTGACCAGGACGATGAGAACGACGCCGAGGACATCCAACGCATGCTCGCCGAGCTTGATGACGAGCAACTGCTGGAGCGTTTCGTCGAACTGCTCAAGCACGAAGTCTGCGAGATTCTGCGCTTGCCGGCCGCGCGCCTGGATACCCAGCGTCCGCTGCAGGAGCTGGGCCTGGACTCGCTGATGAGTGTCGAGTTGGTGGTGGCGCTGGAAGAACGCTTCGGCATTCGCCTGCCGGTGATGGAACTCAGCGAGAGTTCCAGCATCGATAAGCTCAGCGTGCGCATCCTTGACCTGCTGCGTGGTGAAGCGGGGGCCAATGAAACTGCGGCGCCTGCAGCCCTGGCGGAAAACGTATTGGCCCGCCACGGCAGTGAATTGAGCCGCGAGCAAATGGCCGAGCTGAACGCCGAACTGGCTGACAGCGCTGCGGCACCTAACCGTCTGATTGAGTGATGTTTGATTGAGTGATAGTGCGATGACTGCAAAAACGCCCACCGGCCTGAGTGTCGGAATCAAGCAACGGTTGATCCAGCAAGCGCTGGAGCGCCGTCGCAGCGAGGCGGGCGACGCGGCCGGCGGTGCCACCCTGGAGCAGGCGCAACAGGCGGCGCTGAAGGTCCCGGAAGCGTTTTATCGCTTCGACCAGCACCCCGGTTATCAGCAGTTGCGCGTGATGCAACAGGGCGCGGCGCGCCTGGGCCTGAGCAGCCCGTTCTTTCGTTTGCACGAAGGCCTGGCAGGCGCCGAGACCCGCATTGGTGCCCGCGAATACGTCAACTTCGCCAGCTACAACTACCTCGGCTACTCCGGTCACCCTGCGGTGGCCGAAGCGGCCAAGGCCGCCATCGACCGTTACGGCACCTCGGTGTCGGCCAGCCGGCTGGTGTCCGGTGATCGTCCGCTGCACCGCGAGCTGGAGCGTGAGTTGGCCAATCTGTATGAGGTCGACGACGCCATTGTGTTCGTCAGTGGGCATGCCACCAACGTCACTACCATCGGCCATCTGTTCGGCCCCCGTGACCTGGTGCTGCACGACGAGCTGATCCACAACAGTGTCCTGCAAGGCATCCAGTTGTCCGGTGCGCGACGCCTGAGCTTCGCCCACAACGACTGGCAGGCCCTGGACCGGATCCTCGGTGAGCAGCGTCAGCACTTCGAGCGGGTACTGGTGGTGGTCGAAGGCATCTACAGCATGGACGGCGACTACCCGGACCTGCCGCGTTTCGTCGAACTCAAGCGCAAGCACAAAATCTTCCTGATGGTCGATGAGGCGCATTCGCTGGGCGTGATGGGGGCGACTGGCAAAGGTATTCGCGAGCACTTCGAGCTGGCCGGTGATGACGTCGATATCTGGATGGGCACGCTGAGCAAGACCCTCGCCAGTTGCGGTGGCTATATTGCCGGCAGCACGGCGCTGGTCGAGCACCTGAAATTCCTCGCCCCGGGTTTCCTCTACAGCGTCGGCATGCCGCCTTCGGTGACGGCCTCGGCACTGGCGGCGTTGCGTTGCCTGGCCAACGACGGTGAGCGGGTGCGGACGGTGCAGGCGCGAGGTGAGCTGTTCCTGCGCCTGGCCAAGGCCGCCGGCCTGAACACCGCCACCAGCAGCGGCCTGGCCGTGATCCCGGTGATCACCGGCAGTTCATTCAAGGCCGGACGGTTGTCCAGCGCCTTGTTCGACCGCGGCATCAATGCCCAGCCGATCCTTTACCCGGCAGTTCCCGAGCACGTCGCACGGGTGCGCTTCTTTGTCTCGTGTGAGCACACGGAAGAGCAAATCACCCAGACCGTGGCCATAGTCGCCGAAGAGTTGGCCAAGATTGGTTGAGCCCAGGCGGCACACCGCCATCGCGGGCAAGCCCGCTCCCACAGGTCTGGTGGGTGTATGCAAAATTTTCGAACACCCAGAACCACTGTGGGAGCGGGCTTGCCCGCGATGAGGCCAGCACAGTCAAAATCGATGTTGCCTGACACACCGCCATCGCGAGCAAGCCCGCTCCCACAGGTTTGATGTGGTGTATACAGAATCTGTGAACAGCCAAAATCACTGTGGGAGCGAGCGCCCGCTTGCGGCTTGCTCGCGATGGTCTGGAGAGCGCCGCGGGCAAGCCTTGTAAACCGCTGTCTCAGATGTACGGCTTTTCGTAGGCGTTGAGCTGTTCGATGAAGCGCCAGTGGCTGCGTTTGTCGAAGCCCATCATGCGCTTGAGGCGGATGTCCCAGCGCATGTGGTGGTTGGCGATCCAGGGCAGGGCGAACAGGTGGGCGCCGCGCCAGGGGATGAATGGGTTGCGGCGCAGGCTGGCGTAGATTTCCACGCGATGGCTAGGGCGCAAGCTCGGGCAGCGGGCGTGGAAGCCCGAGGTGTCGGCCACCACCAGGGTGTTGGCCGGGACCGAGAAGCGTCGAGGTGCCGGCAAACCCAGTTCGGCCAATTCGTGTTCATGAATACGGAACGAGCCCTCGCGGTGCATCTGCTCGTGGGAGCGTGCCGCACCGAGGCTTTGGCGATACTCCCAGGCCAGGCGCTCTGGCGTCAGGCGATGGGAGCCGGGTACGTAACTGAACGGCCCTTGATCGTCGGCCACGTCATCGAGAAACAGCCAGGCCTTGGCCGTTGGGTGGAAGGTGTCGGCGTGCAGGCGGGTTTGCGGGTCCTGCTCGGCGTTCACGCCATCGATCACGATTGACTGCAATTGATAGGTGATCCCGCCGGTGTTCGACGAGGCATACGCAATCAGGTCGCGCACGCTACGGTCGGCGACAAAGGCGGCGCTGGCCGGGTTTTTCGCCAGCACGTCCTGGTCGAGGCTGACCCGCCGGGTCACCGCCTTGCCTTGGCGCATTTCCCAGCCAGTACTGCGCAGGTCGCCCAGTTCGGCGCGCAAGGCCGCAAACTGCTCGGCGGGCAGGGCGTTCTCGCGCACGAAAAACCCCTGCTCCTCGAAACTCGCCAGTTCTGCACTGTCCAGCCGTGGTGCCAGGGCCCGGCGACGCATCGCGGCCATGCCCATAGCCAACTGTCGGCGCTGTACGTGCAAGCCCAGGGCGTTGAGCCGGGCGCTGCCCAGTACTGGGTTGTTCTCGAACGATTTGGCGTGGGTCAGCAATTGCAGGCAATGCCAGGGGAGTGCCGCATAGCGGCCGAGATCCTTGAGTGATGCAGGCATGGTCTAATCCTTGAGTGGGACCGCTGCACGGTCGCAGCCGAGCATGGTCCGGGTGTAGTTGCGCAGCGGCAGCAGACGCGCAGGGAGCGTCAGGCGCGGCGGCCTCGGGGTCGACAGGCATGTCAGGGCATGCCAGGCATCGCAGGGCAAAGCTTGCTGGAGGTCGGCATAGCGCGCATAGCGCAACAGGGCGCCGGCTACCAACTGGTCCAGGGTCAGGCGCCGGGTGCGGCGCGGCAAAGGCTGCTGGTCACGGGTCAGGCCCCAACCAGCATAAAACGGGGTGCCGTAGGTGACTACCGTGAGACCACGCAGTAACGCTTCGAAACCGGCGGTGGAACTGAGGGTGTGCACTTCATCGACCTGCCCATACAGACGGGCGATATCGATCCCCGGCAGCACCTGGTCTGCCAGGCCCAGCAGGCGATCGGCCGACACCGCGCCATGGCGCTTGCCGGCTTCGACATCCGGGTGCGGTTTGTAGACGATCCAGGCATCGGGAGCGCTAAGCCGAACTTGTTTCAGTAGCTCGAAGTTGTCGTGCAAGGGGCCGCCACTGCAGCGCAGCGAGGCATCGTCCACCACTTGGCCGGGCACCAGGATCCGACGCTGGCCGGGACGCGCGCCGACCTGAGCGGCCAGGTCACTCTTGAGGTTGAACTTGCTGGCCCCCAAGGTCACGATCCGCTCGCGCAGACGCGCCGCCTCGGCCAGCGTGGCCGCAGCGAACTCCCCGTGCTCGAGCAGCGACTCCAGGTCGCTGCTGGCGCTGGCATCGAAGTGCATGCCGCTGCGGTCGAGCACCAGTGACAGGGCGGGTGCATTCAGTGCGCCGAGCCCGTTGGAGCGCAGAAAACCGTCTTCAATTCGCCACAGAGCGACCCCATGGCTGTTGGCGCGAGCCTTGAGATCGGCCGGCTCACGCGCCGCCCAAACCAGCAACTTGCCGCCTTTGGCCGCGACTTCCGCGACCAGTGCCGGGCGGTCTTCGGTGAACTCCAGGTGGCCCCAGCGGCTGCTGAAAAAGCGTCGGACGTTGTGCTGTTTGTGACGCTTGACCCCCAATACTGTGAAGTCCCCGGCAAACTCGCTGTCCCGGGCCTTCTGGCGCGCCAGTTGATGGGCCACGGTCAGGGCGTCGGTGGGCTGGCTGGTCAACGGGTCGACGTAGCGGCAGTAGCGCACATAGGCCGCGGCCACCAGTTGCACCAAGTCCGGTTGCGCCTGACGCCGGGCAATCGGCATGCGGTCGTCGGTCAGGCCCCAGCCGGCATAGAACGGCAGGCCGAAGCAGGTCACCGGCACACCCTGGATCAAGGCTTCCAATCCTGCCTGGCTGGTACCGATGTAGACCCGCCGGGCACGCCGGGCCAACGAGGCCCAGGACACCGGGCGCGCTTCCAGAGTGACGCCACGCTCGGTGGCGGCAGCCAACAGGCAGCTGGGTTTTTGGCCGCCGACGCAATCCGGATGAATGCGCACGCGCACCTCGGCGTCGGGGTTTTCCGCGATGGCTGCGTCGAGCATGCGCACATAGTCGGCCTCGCACAAACCGCCACCGGGGATCGAATAGTCGCCGGCAGTCTGGTCCACCACCAACACCAATGGACGCTCGCGGCCCAAGGGGTCATTGGGGTCGAGGTCCGGGGCATTGTTGTACTTGCCGATGCCGCTGCTGCGCATCAGGGCGATCAACTGGCGCGCGCTGTCCAGTTCGCCCGCGGTCAGGCTGGCGGGGTCCTGGAGGATGTTTTCCAGCAGCGAAGGGCGGTCGGCCAGGTAGTGGATGCCCACCGGGTCGACCACCAGCGACATCGGCGTGTCGCCCTCGATGCCCAGCGATGAGGAGCGCAGGAAGCCGTCCTCGATGGCGATGTAGGGCAGGCCCCAGCGCTTGCACAGCACTCGCGCCTGGGCCGAGGAGTCCTTGTAGCCGATCCCGGCAATCGCCTTCAGGCCTTTGGGCGCGTGCCGCCCACGGCGCCACAACCAGAAGGGCGAGCCCTCTGGCCCAAGAAACTGCGGCAGGTGCAGGACGTTCCAGGCCACCCACTGCTGCATGATGCCGACCCAGCCCGGGCCTTCCACTAGCGGCGTGAGATTGATCGGTGGCGATTCGAGGCCGTTCAATGGATTGCCTCCAGGCGCCGCTGCATGCTGCGCACCGGCGGCCAGGGCACCCAGCGCTTGCGCAGCAGGCGGAAACCGTTATGCAGGTAGAGCGCGCGGGCCCGATCGTTGTCCAGCGGCACTTCCAGGAACACCTCCTGAAAACCACTGGCCGCCGCCTGTTGGCAGCAGGCCTGGACCAGCGCCGAGCCGACGCCGTGGTTGCGCGCCGTCTTGCTCACGCGCAGGCCGTACAACAGGAATGGATAGCGCCACTCGCGCAGTTCGCTCAAGCAGAATCCGCCAAACCGCAGCCAGCCCATCAGCCAGCCGAACTCACGGACAAAGGGTTGCGGGCGCAGCCCGAAGGGGCCGCGGCGGTGATGCTTGAACGCGACATAACCCACCGCGACGCCGTCTTCAAAGGCCAGCAGCACGCGGTCCCAATGAATGCTGGGGCCGAGCAACCGCTCGCGGCAGGCGTTGTCACCGATCAGGAATGCCAGGGAGCCGCGCCCGCCCGTGACCAGGCGCGCCAGTTGCGGATCCGCCAGCGCCTCAGGTGTCAGGTCGCTGCCCAGCATGATCTTGGCCACGACCTCAGAGTACCTGCGCCGCAACTGTCGGCGTGCGCGCTGGATGGGCGCAGGCGAGCAGTTGGCTGGACAGCGCCTCGACGCGGATCGGACAGGGGCTGGCACCGGGCTGGTGACGGTTGGACCAGATCAGGTAGTCGGTGTCGCCCACTGGCGCGCCTACGGCCTGGTAGACGTTGGGCAGGATCGGTACGTGGTCGCCAAAGAAACACAGCAACGCCTCGCGCGGCTGTTCGAGCAAGGTGGTGCGCAGTTGCCCGAGCATGCGGTCGGCGTTGCTGATGTGCCGCAGGTAGGGCGCGAGGTCGTCCATGCCGGTCAGCAGCGGACGGTCGAACCAGTTCGGCAGTTCGCTGGCGTCGACGGTTTCCAGGTGCAGCGGTCCGTGGTTTTCCATGGTCACTGCGTGGATGAACAGGGGCTGGGTACGAGTCGGGTCATCGAGCAGTTCACGGATCTTCTCGGCCACTGCGCAATCGCCAATGAACGGCCCGGCCTTTTGCGAATCGTTGAAGGCGCGCACATCGATGAATTCGTCGAAGCCCAGGGCGGGCAGCACTTGGTTGCGGCCATAGAAACTGCCGTCGTAGGGGTGCACGCAGATGGTGCGATAGCCCTGCGCCTTGAGGTGCGTGGCAATACTCGGCAGGCCTTGGCGGGCCAGCACCCGATACGGGTTGAAGCGGTGCACGCCGAGGCGGTCGCCGGGAATGCCGGTCAGGTAGGCAAATTCGGTGCGCACGGTATTGGCGCCCCAGGCGGCCACTTGCAGCTTGCCCCGCGCCAGTGCTTGCGCGGCAAGGCGGTCGTATTCGCTGAGCACCTGGGTTTTCACCCCGGGCCACAGGTCGCGTACGTCAAAAAAAGATTCACTCTGCACCGATACCAGATCGGGCAGGGCGGCCGGCGGTATAGGCGAGGGGGCTTTGCTGAATGGCGAACCCAGGGTGGTTGGATCGACTGTGGCACGGGCGGCCCAGAAGTAACCCCATAGGCTGCCTGCCAGGCCCCAGCGCTGCACATCGGCTTCGGCGTCGAAGGTCGGTGTAGTGCGGCGGCGGTGGCCGAGACGCAACAGGAGCAACCCGGCCAGGCCAAGCCACAGTGCGCTGTTGCGGCCACCCGCAACTTCGGGCTCGAAGGTCAATCCGGCCCACAGGTACACCAGGAAACCGACCGCCAGCAGCGCCGCCTTGCCGAAACCGAAGAACGGCAGGTACAGCCGCGGGAAGCGCACGGCATCGCTGAAATACTCGAAGTCGGCGCACACGAACGGCTCGCGCAGGGAGTGGTATTTGGCGTTGCTGACCATCACGATCAACAGCCACAACAGCAGTACGTTGATCGCACTGAACAGCGGGCGAGCGGTCAGTGCGTAGAGCACGGCCAGGCACACGCACCACAAGCCGGCGTGCAACCACCAGTTGTTCAGCGGGCGGCGCAGGTTCGGGCGCGGGACCAGCAAGCGTTCGATGAGTACGGTGAGGAGCAGGCCGATCACCGCAGCCTGGAGGATGGACAATTCACTCACTGTAATTCAGACCACGCAGGATGAACGAAGAAAGGCGCTGGGGAATCACCCCCAGCAACCAGGTGCCGAGGTTCAGCGGAAACGGGAAGCTGATGCGCCCCTGGTTGGCGGCCAGGCCGCGCTTGATGCGTCGCGCGGCTTTTTCGGCGGTCCACAGGAACGGCTTGGGGCCGGGCATCTCGAAGCACATTTTCGATTCGACATAACCCGGCAGGATCACGTTGATCTTCACCCCTTCCGGCGCCAGCCAATCGCGGATCGCCTCGCCGTAGACCCGAATCGCCGCCTTGCTGGCACTGTAGGTCGGAGTGACCGG
The DNA here is from genome assembly GCF_044743405.1 of Pseudomonas sp. NPDC087626. NCBI lineage: Bacteria > Pseudomonadati > Pseudomonadota > Gammaproteobacteria > Pseudomonadales > Pseudomonadaceae > Pseudomonas > Pseudomonas sp. NPDC087626. Next base: position 51,558 of record NZ_JBIUWJ010000031.1, on the reverse strand, counting down.
CAAGCCGCGCCAGCCGGCCAGTGAGCTGAACAGGGCGATCTGCCCATTGCCGCGCGCACGCATGGCCGGCAACGCTGCTTCCACGGTGGCCAGGGCGGCCATTACGTTGACTTCCAACAGGGCACGGCTGTCGTCCCAGCACTCGGCCTCGCCGTTGCTGCCAACGGCAGTGTTGAGGCCAGCACCGACCAGCACCAGGTCTGGCTGCTCGGCCTCGTTGACCCGCCGGACCATGGCACGCAAGGCGTCCAGATCCCGTACGTCGAGGGCTTCGAGCAACACTCGGGCACCGAGGGCGCGGCATTCGCTGGCCATCTCCTCAAGGCGGTCCATGCGCCGGCCTTGCAGGATCAAAGTCACGCCCGGCGCGGCGTAGGCAGGCGCCAGGGCGCCGCCGATGCCGCCCGTGGCGCCGGTGATGAGGATGCAGCGGGGTGCAGACGGGTGCGTCATAGGAAGTTTTCGATTCTCGAAGTTTTAGCCAGCAACACGTCCAGGCAGTTGTTCACCGCCATGTCGATCCCGCAGCCGGTGTAGAAGCCGCCATTGATCTGGGTGGTGTGGATCACGCTATTGCGAAAATCCCGGAACAGCGCCATGTCCGGCGCTTCGCGATGGCGCCAGAAGTCGTCGAGGCTGCCCTGTTGGGTCAGCCCCGGCATGGCGTAGATCGGGTTGGCGAGGGTGTAGGTCGGGCGTTTGTGCAGCAGTGCCGAGGCACCTGCGGTGCTGTTGACCGTGATCATCCCGGCGATGTGCGACAGCAGCGTCGGCATGTGCCCGCTCTGCAGGAAGTCGACCCGGTCGGCCACGCCATACTGCTTGGCCAGCGCCTGGGTAATGCGGTGATAGTTCACCAGTCCCGGGGTCAGCGGATGGTTTTTCACCAGCAAGCGGGCCTCGCCTGGGGCAAAGGCGGCGAACGAAGCAATGACATGGTCGATGACTTCGAACATGTTGGCGAACGCCGAGTGATCCTTGATTTGCGCATCACTGTCCAGTTGCAGCGGCAGCAAAAAGGTCGGGTGGCGTTCACGCGCCACTTCGGTCACCAGCGCGTCGTCACGTCGGCCGGCGAACAGCAGGCGCACGCCCTGGCGAATGAAACCGGCGTACTCCTTGGCGGCATTGAAGGGCGCGTGGGTGCGGTAATGCGGGAAGCACAGTTTGTTCAGTGCGCCGCCACAGTGGTAGGCCACATCGTGTGCGGCGCGGGAGACGAACGACAATTTGAACGGGCTGCCATTGTCATAGCGCGGTACGTGCTTGCCGACTTCACGGTACCAATCCGGGTCCCGGGGCAGCAGGGAGTTGTTGTTGACTCCATCGCGCTCAAGGGTGATCCAGTAGGGGCGGAAGTAACCTTCTTCGAACACGTGCACACGAATGCCCAGGCGCCGGGCCAGGGCGATGGCCGGGCGATGTACCGGGCGGCAGTCGCCAAACAGCACCAGGTCGGTGATGTCCAGATCGCGAAACCGTTGGCTATAGAACGCCTCGAGCTCTTCTGGGCGCGCCGAAAACCCATGGCGCGAGCCGGCGCTATACAGCACATCACCGACGTTGAAATTGATGCTGTGCACCCGCTGGTCGATCGCCCGCAGGGCCTTCGCCAGTCGAGCGAAGAACGGCGAGCTGACGCCCTGCAGGAACAAGAAGCTGTTGTGTGGCTGAGGCGGAAGAGGGCGATCGGGCGCCCGCGCCTTCAGCTTCTCAGGCGACTGATGCCCAATAAACTGCTCAAGCGCTGTTTCAATTCCTGCCATCTGGATGGTGCTCCTGGCTGCGGTAAAGCATGCCAATTCTGTAATTCGTAAAGAGTCTGTTCTGCAGTGGTAAAGCGGTTGGTGATGCGGCTTACATAGGTGGGGTAGAGCAGCAAGGTGCCGGCCACCAGTTCGTCGAGGTCCAGCCGGCGCATGCGCCTGGCCTGTACTTCGGGTTGCAGGTCTTGATCTTGGGTCAGCCCCCAGCCGGCATAGAACGGCTGGCCGTAGGTGGTTACCGGTACGCCGCGCAGCAGGGCTTCGAAGCCCGATTGCGAGGTCAGGACGTGAACTTCGTCGACCAACTCCAGCAATTGTTGCAACGGTGTATCGCCGATCACTTCGTCGCACCAGTTAACGGTCTGCGCCTCGTCGTCGCCTCGGGCGCGGGTGCCAGCCAGTACTTCGGGGTGCGGCTTGTAGAGCACCCAGGCACCGGGGTTCTGCTCGCGTACTGCCTGCAATAATTGCAGGTTGCTGCGGATGCGGTTTGCCCCAAAACGGATAGACGCATCGCCTTCCACCTGGCCGGTTACGAGGATCACTCGTTGTGCCGCGGTGGGGCGTTGCCAGGCATTGCCGGGCAAGTTGTATTTGGTCAGCCCGGCGTGGCAGATGGCTTCGCGCAGAATCCGCGCCCGAGTCATCAGGGTTCTATCAAAGCTTTCATCGAGCAAGATACGTTCCAGGCGCGAGGTGCGCGTGGCGTCGTAATAGATGCCCAAGTCATCGACGACCCAGGAAAGCGGTCGGGCCTTGCCGGCGCCGAGGCCCACGGAGCGCAAGAATCCATCCTCGACCCGAATCACCGGCCGGGGGTGTGTGGTGAGGTCGGTGTCATGCTTGCAACCCCAGGAAACCACAACCAAATGCGGGGTCGGGATCCTCTTGGGCTTTACGAAACGGATGGCCGAGCCGTTAAAAAACAACTTCACCAGCGGTTCCTTCCAGCGACTGAACCCGAGCATCTGAATGGACTCCGGCAGCGCACTGCGATGGCGACGTTGCAGCCCGAGCCAATTCATCAGCACTTCTGGTGTACACGGCTGACCGGTTTCGGGGCTGACATAGCGCGGATAACGCACCAGACTGGCGTGTATCAACTGCGCAAGGTTGGCGGGTTGGCGCCGTGACGGTGCAGGCAGACGATCCTCGGTCAGCCCCCAGCCGGCGTAGAACGGCATGCCCCAGGTGTGCACGGGGACATTCCACAGCAGGGCATCGAAGCCCAATTGCGACGTCATCACGTACACCGCGCGCATGCGTGGCAGCAGTTCGGCGGGGTGGACATTCTGTGCCAACACCTGCACTCGCGGGTGGTTGGCCAGGGCTGCGAGGTCGAAATGCCCGCGCTTGCGCCCGGCGATCACATCCGGGTGGACCTTGAGCACAATGGTGCTGGCGGGGTAGCGCGCCAGGGCGGCTTCGAGCATGGCGCTGAAATCGGCCGCAGTGGCCCCTTGCAGGGACGCATCGGCGAAAGTCTGGTCGGCCACCAGTACGCAGTCCGCGGGCAGTTCGGGGTTGGTGATACGCGCGTCGTTGTATTTTGACACTCGCTGCTGCTGCCACAGTTGTTGCAGCGCGAGGGCTCGCTCGGCCTGGGCGCCACTCAGTGGTTCGGCGATAAGCTCCTCGAGTCGTGAAGGGGCGCTGGCATCGTAGTAGACGCCCATGTCGTCGACAACCAGGGAGAGTGGTGGCTCATCGGCACCCAGGCCCACCGAACGAATGAAGCCATCTTCCAACGTCAGGATCGGCAAGTTCGCTTGTGCGGCGTGGGAAATAGCCTTCAACGCACTGGGTTTACGGCCCCAGGCCATGACACAGTCGACCTGGTTAATGTCGCCCACGCTCCCGTTATGCAGCGCGTAATCGGGCAGCAACGAGGGCAGCGTGACGATGCGTTGGGCACCCTTGGAGAGGACCAACAAACGCGGGCGAGGAGAAACGTCATCCATAAACGTGAAGCGCAGATCCATTCGAGTGTGTGCTGTGGAGGTGTTAACGCTGGAGGTTTCCACCGTTAACAAATATCGCGAGGATGTTAATACAATTTAATAATTGGAGAACGGTCTTTCGGACGAATACGTAGTAAAGATCAACAAAATCCTTGATGACAGTGTGCCATCATTTTCGCCGAGGCGTTAGAGCAAGCTCAGCAAGTAATCATATTTTTGGCGTAGCAATGGCATGCGCTCCTTTTCCTGGTATTCGGCGATAGTCTCCGGGCGCAGGCAATGGAAGAGCGCATTAAGCAGGAACATGTAGTGCAGATTACGCAGCGCATCGTCGGCATCGAACTCTGCCGGTAATGCTTTGCGATAAGTCTCGATGAACTGCTTTTGTGCGGTAAGAAACAATGTCATGTCCTTACGCCGGAACAAGCTCCCCAGGTAGGCTCCGCCATCGAAGCCCACGCGCCCGACCTTGACCTCGCTCCAGTCGATCAATTGCAGTTTTGCGCCATCGACGAACAGGTTTTTGCGCAGATAGTCCATGTGGCTGATGCAGCGTGGGCTACGACGTGCGGCTCGGCCAAGGCGGGCCAGCACGGGCTCGAAAGCCTTGAATGAATCGGCCAGGCCGGCGAAGCGCTCATCGCTCTGGGCCAGGCGTTCGAGCTCGGGCAGGCAGCGGGCGAAGTTGAAGCGCGGGCGCAGCAGGAACCACGGGCGGTAAAAGTCCATGCTCCAGTACAGGGGCGCCTGGTGCACTGGACGAGAATCGAGAAAGCGGTGACTGAGGCTTTCCAGCTCAGCGATGCCCAGCGCCAGTTGGGGGGCGATCGCGTGCATGCGTGGCGGTTTACCAATGACGAAGTCGGTGAAGATCAAGCTTTCCCAGGGGGTTTCGATTACCCCCAGGCAGGCCGGGTACTGAAAATGCTCGCTGCCCTCGAGCATTTCCCCGGTGCGATAGAAGCGCGCTTCCTGACTGCCAATAAAAGCCACTTTGCGAATGGACTTTTCCACCAGGTCCAAGGTCTGACCATTGCTTGGATCCACCAGACGATGATGACGCACGTAATTGACGAACGAGGCGTTGGAGTCCAGGTCCTGACTGCTGATGGAAAGTGGCTCATTGCCCCAATGGGGCAGCAAGGCGCGTAAGTGTTGTTCCAGGGTGCCTTGTTGCCAGCGGTAGAGGGTTCTGCGGCCTTGCAGGGGGTGTAGATCCAGATTCATGACTTCAACTTAGGCAAGTGCCGTATGTCCGATTTGTAGCGGTTTTGGTAACAATATGCTGCGTGATACAGATCACTGATTCAACGAAAAGTTTACTAAAAGCGCCGCCACCGTGGCTCGACACGGCATTAAACCGGTTAAACTCCACTGCGTGCAGGATTGGGACTTTGCTAAATGTTGCAAAGACCTTAAAATTCGCCGCTTAACACTACGTTGTTTTCAGGGACGAAAGTCAAACATGAATCACCTCGCTATCGCTAAAGAAGCCCTTATCGCCCAGGCGCAGGCCGTCACTCAGATGGCCGCTCGCCTGGATGGTGAGTTCCAGAATGCCGTCGAGCTGATCTTCGGTTGCAAAGGTCGTGCTGTGGTCTGTGGCATGGGCAAGTCCGGCCTGATCGGGCAAAAAATGGTTGCCACCTTTGCTTCCACCGGCACCCCGAGCTTCTTCCTGCATCCAGCCGAAGCCTTCCACGGCGACCTGGGCATGCTCAAGCCGATCGACGTGCTGATCCTGATCAGCTACAGCGGCGAAACCGAAGAAGTGATCAAGCTGATCCCTAGCCTGAAATCCTTCGGCAATAAAATCATCGCGATGACCGGCAACGGTAAATCGACCCTCGCCAAGCACGCCGATATCTGGCTGGATATCTCCGTCGAGCGCGAAGTGTGCCCGAACAACCTGGCGCCGACCACTTCGACCCTGGCAACCATGGCCATGGGCGATGCCCTGGCAGTGGCCTTGATCGAGGCCCTGCAATTCAAGCCAATGGACTTCGCACGCTACCACCCGGGCGGCAGCCTGGGCCGTAAACTGCTGACCCGCGTCAGCGACGTGATGCACACACCGGCACCGATCGTGACGCCGGCCACCAGTTTCCACGACTGCCTGATGGTCATGACCCAGAGCCGCATGGGCCTGACGGTAGTGATGGAAGACGGTGTCCTGGTCGGCATCGTTACCGACGGTGACTTGCGTCGTGCGCTGCTGGAAGACGAAGGGGTAATCCACACCACCGTCGCTCACTTCATGACCCCCAAACCGCACACCATCAAGGATGATTCGCAGTTGGCCGAGGCCGAAGCCTACATGCTTGATAACAAGATCCGTGCCCTGGCTGTGACCAACCACGAAAACGCGGTGGTTGGCGTGGTCGAGATCTTCGACTGATCGTATTGCAGGCAAAGTTCGGGGTCGAGACGGCCCTGAGCTGCCTTGCTCGGTAGCAAAAAAAACGGTAGGAGCTAGTGGCTCCTACCGTTTTTTTTTGTTTCAGTCAGCAAGGGCGACCAACAGATCGCCCGCGCCAGCTAGTCCATCCACTATTGCGCCATCTTCGCCATCACCTGCGCATAACCTGCCGCAGTGCCGAGTACGGCCTCCTTGCCCTGGGCAAACAGAATGGCGTCCGCAACTTCACGGAACGCGCCAGTACCGCCTGCTGCGTTCAGCGTATGGGTGGCCGCGGCTTTCACGTATACGGGTGCATCCGCCACCGCAAAGGACAGGGCGCAGGCCGCAAAGGCCGGCAGGTCGATGCAGTCGTCGCCGATGCACGCGGTGTGCGCGGCGCTGACGCCAGCTTCGGCCATCAGTTGATTGCAGGCGGCCTGCTTGTCCTTGACGCCGAACTGGCAGAGGGTGATGCCCAGGTCAGCCACGCGCTTGCGCAGCGTCGCCGAGTCGCGGCCGGAGAGCACCGCCACACGCACACCGTTCTCTTCCAGCAGGCGCATGCCCATGCCATCACGCACATGGAAGCGCTTCAGGCATTCGCCGGTGGCGTCGTAGTAGATGCCGCCATCGGTCAGCACGCCATCGACATCGGTGATCACCAGGCGCACGTCGTTCAGGGTCGGCTGTGGCGCAGGCGCCTGGCCGCTCATGATTGCCCGCACTTGCTCCAGGCACTCCGGTGTATCGACCCCCGGACCGGTCGGTTCAACCAGATACGCACGAATGCAGTAACCAGCCGCCATCAGTCGCAGTTGTTCGAGTTTCTCGGCGTGCTCGAGCATCGGTTGTGGCAAGCCGCTGTAGTCGGCCAGCACTTCGCGACGATAGCCATACACACCTACGTGCTTGAGGTAGTGCGCAACTTCGCCATCCCGTGGGTAGGGGATCGGTGAGCGGCTGAAATACAGGGCGTTGCCGTTATTGGCCAGCACCACTTTCACGGTGTTGGGGTTGCCGGCTTCGTGCGCGTCGATCGGGTGGCACAGGGTGCCGACCTTGACTTGCGTATCGGCCAGCATGCCGGCTGCGAGGGCCTTGATGTCTGCCGGACGCACCAGCGGTTCATCACCCTGCAGGTTGATGTAGATGTCCGCCTCGACCTGGGCCATGACTTCTGCCAGGCGGTCGGTGCCGGACGGATGGTCCGGCGAGGTCATTACACATACACCGCCGAAAGCCCGCACCGCTTGCGCGACGCGCTCATCGTCAGTGGCTACTACCACTACCTGGGCATTGCCCACTTGCAGGGCGCGTTCGTAAACGTGCTGCACCATCGGCTTGCCGGCAATGTCGGCCAGCGGTTTGCCCGGCAGACGTGTCGAGCCATAGCGGGCCGGAATGACGATCGCGACCCGTTGTTCTGTACTTGCCATGTTCACAATCCTTGCGTCAAGAACCGCTGTTTCAGGCAATGTTCAGCGGGGCGAACGATTTGATCAGGTCATCCAGAGCCTTGATCTGTGCCAGGAACGGCTCAAGTTGGTCCAGCGGCAGGGCGCTAGGGCCGTCGCACTTGGCTTGGTCAGGATTTGGGTGAGCTTCCAGGAACAGACCGGCCAGGCCAACGCCCATGCCAGCACGAGCCAGTTCGACGACCTGTTCGCGACGACCGCCGGACGCAGCGCCCGATGGATCGCGTTGCTGCAGTGCGTGGGTCACGTCGAAAATGATCGGCAGGTTTTCGCAGGTGCGCTTCATCACGCCAAAACCGAGCATGTCCACCACCAGGTTGTCATAACCCAGGCAGGTGCCGCGGTCGCACAGGATCAACTGGTCGTTACCGGCTTCCTTGAACTTGTGAACGATGTTCTGCATCTGCGAAGGGCTCAGGAACTGCGGCTTCTTGATATTCACCGGCTTGCCGGTCTTGGCCAGGGCCACTACCAGGTCAGTCTGGCGCGCCAGGAATGCAGGCAGTTGCAGCACGTCGGCGACTTCGGCAACCGGAGCGCACTGATAGATCTCGTGGACGTCGGTGATCACCGGTACGCCGAATTCAGCCTTGACCTTTTCGAAAATGCGCAGGCCTTCTTCCATGCCTGGGCCACGATAGGAGTGGATCGAAGAGCGGTTGGCCTTGTCGAAGCTGGCCTTGAATACGTAAGGGATGCCCAGCTTCTCGGTGACGCGCACGTATTCGGCGCAAGCGGTCAGGGCCAGGTCCAGGGATTCAAGGACGTTGATGCCGCCGAACAGGACGAAGGGGGCGTTGTTGGAGCATTCGATGGTTGGGGTGATTTTCAAGATAGCTTGTCCTTTGGAAATTACGTGGGGAGTTACATTGCTCGACGGGCAACGATACATATTTTTACTGAGGCGTGTATTGACAAAGGTGCTAGCGTCAATGGTCGATCTCGATAGGTATGCTTGAGAGGCGCCTTCACATGGGGCGCCAACGCCAATCGAGGTGAAGGGGGGCGGGCTGTCAGCTGGTCTGGCAGCCCGTACTCTTAGCTATTCACAGGGTAGAAGTACTCATCCACGTAGTATTCATTTGCTGCGATATTCTTTGGCTTCTTGGCAGTTTTAGAAGAAACGATTGTTATCGAGAGATCGTCAGCATCACTGGCGAGATGTTGATTGGCCTCATTGGTGAATTCGATTTCCGCAGTGGTCGATTTTTTGAAGTATGCAGAAATTGTTTCTTCGGTAACCATTGGTTTGGTATTGCCGTTGAGCCAGAGATAAGTTTCGGGCTCAAGCATGTTGCGTACTACTATTTTCTTGGCTTTTCCGAGTGCGGTAATATAGTTTTTGTAGTGCTGCATGTAGCGCGAAGCGAGTTGGGCCGGCTTGGGCTCTGCCATATTATTATTTACGATAACTCCATTTTTTAACAGTGCGGACTCGATGACGCCCTTGTTGGCTTCGATGTTGTCTAGACGAATCAGACTGGCGCTGAATAACTGGTGAACCAATGCATCGGTGCGAAGTGAAATGGTATCATTATCGATTTGACCGCTAACAATTTTCTTTACGGCTTTTTCGATGTGCTCTTTATGGAAAGCATCTAGTGTGATGCCTTTCCCTGAGTAAACGCTGTGGCCAAGGGCGATAGTCGGTCGTTGTAGTAGTATCGATTCGAGTCCCACGGTTGAGTTGATAATGATGTTCGCAACTGAGTGTTTGAGCATCGTGTGTAGGTGCAGCGAGTTGTCGAATGTGATGCTTGGGAAGCGTGCTTTCAGTTCCGAGAGAGTGATTTTGTTCTCTGGGTGAGGGCGGCAAACTACCTTTATGCCGGTGCGGCGAGAAGTATGCTTAAGATCCTCTATTACTTCGACCATCTTTTTATAGATGGGGGAGTTAAGGATGATGTTTGAGTCACCTTCAATTTGCATCGGGAAGAAAATATAGCGGCTTGTGGGCGCTAGGCCGATATGCTTAAGAACATCTTCTCGCGATAATGAATTGTCAGCGTCTGCGCCAACAATGGTCTTGCCTTGGGTTGAAAATTGCTCAATATACTTTCTTGCGATAGCGCGCTCATCGTTTGTGATTAGCGGTAAGAAACTCCCGGAAATGTAACTCTTGAAGTTTACCCCTTGCGGGTCAAAAACAAGCGTATCCGGTAGCAGGCCTCGTTCGACATGAAATATTGGCAGGTTAGAGATCTTGGCTGCCACCTTCATTAAAAAGATAAAGTGTGGCCCATTGCCATTCCAGCCCACCATGAAGTCGGGAGCGGTTTTCGCTATTCTGCGCAGAATAGAATCAAGAATTAGAATTGCGTGAGCTGCCACGTCAATCAGCTTCTTACCTTCAAAGTGCTCAGGAAACATTTCTTTGTAAGTGTTAATGTCGTCAGTGATGTTTACACCTTTGAGGGTGATATTGATTTTGCCCTCTGACTGCAGCTGAGCTTCCAGTTCTGCTTTTACGCTTGCTCGTTTTTTCTTATCAAGATCAGGTCTGGTCGCATGAGCCAAGTAGCCTTCGGAGAGAAAGCGATTGGTGCGGGCAGAGTCCATCGTTACGAATTCGGAGTAGATGCCGAGTCTCTTGAAGTTTTCCGCAAGGATCAGCTTGTAAGAAATAAGATAGTCAGCATCCGAGCTATAAATAAGTGCCTTGGTGCGTCGCTGAACCACGGCAGTTGGGGGTAGCATCGTGACCGTGCTTTCGCTCGATACTAGTTCGGGGCGATAAGTAAAGTCATTGTTGATGATGGTGTTGTAACTTTTGGCGGCTGTACTTTTGCTGTACATGCTTCGGGCAAGTAAAAAGGCATTCTTAGATATTTTTGCCCGCAAAGAGTTGTCTTTCAGAAGTTTGAGTACGGCTGCCGCGAATTCGGCGTTGTCGTCTATAATGAGACAATTCAGCCCGTCTGTGCCTTCGATGCCGTCCATCGAGAAGTTGGTGGCAACAAGGGGCATGCCGTGCGAGAAGGCTTCTATGTTTTTGACCTTCATTCCGGCGCCGCTCACGATCGGCGAAATGACGACTTTAGAGGTGGCGTAAGTTTGAGTCAGATTTTCTACACGCCCAAGGTACAGTATGTTGTCATTTTTTAATGCTTTTACAGATGCGATATTGCTCACTTCGCCAGCAATGGCGAGGCGTACATTTGGTAATGCTTTTCTAATCGCCGGAAAGCTATGGCGAATAAAATTTTTGATGCCTTCAGCATTAAATGGCGACGCAGATCCTACAAAGAGAATATCATAAGTCTCTTTGCCGGAAATGTGTTCGTGCTGAAAATCATTAAATGCCGGAAGTGTCAGTATTTTCTGTTGTGGAAGTCTGTCCTTTATTTCCTTTGTTTCATTTGGGTTGATCGAAATGACGTAGTCGTACTTCGATAGGAGGCCGAATTCCTCCGCCTCGAACTTTTTCATGTCGATTTGTTTTTTAAAAGTCCCGCTTTTTATCGCTGCGCTGATGATGTTGGTTTGGATGTCGTGAGTGTCTACAATTTTTGTGCCGCGAAAGCTGCTCGGGATGGCGCGATCTAGCTTGACGTAGTTCACCAGGATATGTGTAGGCTTAATGGTTTTCACCATCTGGTGTACAAGCTTTTTGTAACTGTCCGGGCAGGAGTCTGTATTTGAAACTTGCCCGGTGTCGGTAAGTTTTTTGAGCTTTGCGAGAATAGGGTTTGCCGCTTGCTTGTTGAAGCGTGGGTGCCGCCTTACTTCCACTTCCTCAATCGTTGGGTAGTGGTTCTTTATTTCTGTTTGTACAGTGATTGAACTTCTGTCTTCTTGATTGAAATTCAAGATAGCTAATGAGACTTTGTGACCAGCCTCCAGTAGAACTTTTAGAGTTTGATCAATGCGGCTCTGATTACCCTTGAAAACTGGGTAAGGAATCTCGGGAGTGAGGACGAGTATGTGCTTTTCTTGTTTCATGAGAATAAGGTTGCCGATGAGAAAATGGATGTTGGCATTCAGGCGGGTTCGATAGCTGCATCTACACGACCATAGCGGTCTTCAAACCGAACGATGTCGTCTTCGCCCAAGTAACCGCCAGACTGCACTTCAATCATTTCCAGAGGGATTTTCCCTGGGTTCTCAAGTGCGTGTACTACTCCAACTGGAATGTAGGTCGACTGGTTTTCAGTGAGCAGTATCTGCTTCTCGCCAATCGACACTTTTGCTGTGCCAGTCACAACAATCCAGTGTTCTGCACGGTGATGGTGCATCTGTACCGAGAGTTTCTGTCCTGGGGAAACAGTGATGCGCTTCACCTGGTAACGAGGTCCATTATCAATGGAATCGTAGGCGCCCCATGGACGATATACCTTGCGATGGTTGGTCGCTTCCGTGCGGGCGCTCTGTTTGATGCGATCAACCAGGAGCTTGACGTCTTGTGACTTGTCTTTGGCGGCGACCATCACGGCGTCTGCGGTTTCAACCACGATTACGTCATCCAGGCCCAGTACCGCTACCATACGATGTTCAGCGTGAACATAGGCATTGCTGGTGGACTCAAGCATAACGTCGCCACGAGCGGCATTGCCTTGCGCGTCCTTGTCAGCGATTTCCCAGACTGCCGACCACGAGCCCACGTCGTTCCAGCCTGCATTCAGGGGCACTACCGAGACCTGATCGGAGCGTTCCATCACGGCATAGTCGATCGAGATGTTTTCAGCTGCCGCGAAGCTCAGCATGTCGAGGCGGGTGAAATCCATGTCTTCTTTGGCGTTGCTCAGTGCCGCTTCTACCGCTGCCAGCACTTGAGGGGCGTGCTCGCGCAATTGGGCGAGCATGCTCGACGCCTGGAACAGGAACATGCCGCTGTTCCAGTAGTAGCGGCCGTCGGCCACATACTGCTCAGCGGTGGCTAGGTCGGGCTTTTCGACAAACGCTTGAACAGCCTGAATCTGGTTGGACTTATCTGCCACGCGGATGTAGCCGTAGCCCGTTTCTGCTTTGTTTGGCACGATCCCGAAGGTCACGATTCGGCCATCACGGGCTGCCGGAGCACCTTTTTCAAAGGCTTCGCGCAGCGCGTCCAGGTCATCGAAGACGTGGTCGGCAGGCAGTACCAGCAGTAATTCATCCTTGCCGGTTGCCAGGGCTTTTACAACCGCGGCGGCGATTGCAGGGGCAGTATTGCGGCCAACGGGCTCAAGCAAAATGGCTTGCGGATTGATATTTAGCGCGCGGCACTGCTCGGCAACCAGGAAGCGATGATCTTCATTGCTGACCACAATGGGTGTCAGTGGTCCATCCTGAATGCCAGCAAGACGCGAAAGCGTGCTCTGGAACAGTGACTGATCGCCACTGAGGGTCAGGAACTGTTTCGGGTGCATGGCACGAGACAGTGGCCAAAGTCGGGAGCCGGAGCCGCCAGAAAGAATTACCGGGATCATGTAATTTCCCTATCGCTGATCAAATTGAAATAATTACTTGTATGCGCCTGTGGCGCGGCCTAACAGCATGGTTTGTACGACTGGCGAGATAACTTTTTGCCATTCGTAGATCGCTGCGTTGGTCACGTAAATGGTGTCGTCGGGTTTAATCATGATCTGGCGGGCGTAGAAAACGGCCGCTGGATCACGCATGTCCAGACGTAGGACCGTGGGTTTAGGATTGGTTCCTTCGCCCATGCGAAATACAAACACACCTTCCGGGTTGGCATTGGCTTCTTTCAGGCCGCCGACGCTACCCAGTGCATCCAGCAAGCTGGTGTTTTGCGCTGGCAGGTCCTTGAGTCCGGGTTCGCCGACAGCACCCATGGCAACGAAGCGTTGGCGGGCACGGTCCAGAACAACTTCCGAATTTGGTCGCAGCACCATATTGTTGCCGGCCAGTACATCTTCGTAGTTGAATTGCTGGACTTGGCTGCCGGTGCGCACGGTGACGTTTGCCAGGTGTGGTTCCATGACCGGGCCACCGGCCTGGTTAACTGCGTCCAGCAAGGTCAGGGGGCCCTGCAAGGTACTGAACCGACCTGGGGATTTGACGGCACCGGCTACCAGTACCGAGCCGGAGAGGTCGCCCACCAGTTCGACATGGGTCTGCACGTCGGTGGTTACACCCTTGAGTTGCTTGCGGATCATTTCCTCAACCTGGTTGAGGGTCATGCCGGCGACGAACTGACGGCCCACGTAAGGCAAGGAGATCATGCCCTGGTCGTCGATGCGGGTCTTCAGTTGGGTGCCGCCGCTGGAGAGCGGGGCAAACAATGCCGAACCCTCCGGAGCGTTATCGGTGATCAGTACGCTCAGGATGTCTCCTGCCATCAAGCGCGCGGAGGGTGCGACCGGCTTGGCGATGGAGGCTTGCATCGGCCGCGCTGCACCACGCATGTATGGCGCGATGGTGTTGGCGTTGATCTCGACCAGGTTGTACGACTCGTTCTTGGTTTCAATATCGCCCTTGTACGGGCCTGCGCCCGACAATGTGCCGCCGCATCCGGCCAGGCCCAATGTTGCCAGGGCCAATGCTGCCAGTTTCAGTTTGAACTTTGGTGGGACAGCCAGGGATTTAATCACGATGATCCTCGATCGAAGCCAGGATGAAGCGGGTGATGCCGTACAGCATGAGCAGGCCAAGCAAAATGGTTGCCAGGTTATACAAGCGCTCTGGGTACAGGGCGAGTTGTGGCGTGTTCGGGCTGACTACGGTAACCAGGGTGCGGATCTTTTTACTGGCTTCGATCCGGGCGTTGTCGAGCGCGGCTACTGCAGTCTTGTAGCTTTCTTCGGCAATACCGGCGTCCAGAGTCAATTGCTGGAAACGCGATGCGACAACGTTCAGTTGCGAGCCGTTGGGTGAGGAAACCAGCAAGCGTTTTTCCTTGGCCAGTTGCTGGGTGATGGCGTTGACCTTCTGCTTTTGCTGTTTTACCTGGGGGGAGTCAGGGCGCAGTTTGTATTGCATCTCAGTGAGCACGGCTTGCTCTTTGGTGTACTGGCCTTCGAGGTCGGCGATGATGGTTGCACGATTTTGGGCCGTGTTGCCGCCATCCAGTACTTTGTTGACGTTCTGGAAATCGATCAGCTCGGTTTTGCGCTCGGCATAGTTGGCGCGTGCAGTTGCCAATTCACCTTTGGCGAAGTTCATCTGCTCACGGGCGATGCTGTGGCTGACTTCGTTGACGAAGTGTTCGCTGGCCTCAAGGATGGTGCGCAGCATCTGTTCCGACAGTTCAGGGGTGAAGGCTTGCACTTCCACCCGGAGCAGGCCGGTGGTTTCGTCGTAGTGAGCTGAAACCATGCGCTGATAGTACTTGAGCAGGTCTTCGCGCTCTGCGTCCTTGTTTAGCCAGAAGAAGATATCGCTGCGTTGGGTGGCGTATTGCTCGATCCAGTGCAGGCGTTCTTCGAGCAACAACATCATGTCCATGGACACGATATATTCACGCAGGTAGAGGGTCTCTTCGCGCGAGACCGGATTGGTGCCGGTGATCAGGGTCGCCAACCCAGGTACGGCAGCGCCTTGATTGCCACCGTCCTGGCGGACGACTACCTGGGCGGAGCTGACGTAGCGGTCAGTGGCGAACACGCCGTAGTAAATGGCTGCCAAGGCGAGTGGCAGGATCACCAGGCCAATTGCCAGGCGCCAGCCCTTGAGTTTACCCGTACTGCTCATATGTGATGCATCCTTGAAATGGAACGGTGCTGCGATATAAGGGGGGGGGTATCAGGTGTTATAGGCCTTGATGCCTTCGGCGACGTCTTCGTAGATCTGGATGCCGCCTTCGCGTACCAGCAAGACTATGTCGCAGAGCTTTTCTACTTCCGGCATGGTGTGGGTAACCAGCACGACTTTCGATTGCTGAAGTTTTTGCTGGAATACTTCTGCACATTTGCGTTTGAACTGGGCGTCGCCAACTGACATCACTTCGTCGATCAGGTAGTAATCGAAGTCAAAAGCCATACTCAGGCCAAAGGCCACGCGCGAGCGCATGCCGGATGAGTAAGTTTTGATAGGCTCATCAATCCAGTCGCCAATTTCGGCAAACTCCTGGACGTAACGAACCTTCTCGCGCATGGCTTCGCCTTCCGCGCCGTAGATCCGGGAGACGAACTTTATGTTATCGCGGCCGGTCATGCTGCCTTGAAAACCTCCCGCCAAACCCACAGGCCAGGAAATGCTTTTGTCGGTCACTATGGAGCCTGAGTCAGGGATATCGGCACCGCCAAGCAGGCGCATCAGCGTCGACTTGCCCGCGCCGTTTCGGCCGATAAGGCCAATGTTTTTACCTGGCGGAATGGACAGTGACAGGTTGCGAAAAACATACCGACGCCCCTTGGGGGTCAGGTAGGATTTGGTGACGTTCTTAAGCTCGAACACGTGGGCCTGTACTCATCCGTTCTTCGTGGAAATCAGGTGCAATCGACGGGCGCGATAGCTGCCCAAGGCAATGAACAGCAAAACCACCGTGAACGTGATTACATACTCTTCAGAAACACCATCGACCGGGGTGTAGTGGGGCAGAACTTCAGCTCGAATCAGCTCGACCAAATGCAGGAACGGATTCAGCAGCAGCAATGGCATCATCGCCTGCGGGAGGTAGGCGGCGGGCATCAGTACGCCTGAGATGAAGTACAGTGGAAAGAATGCCATGCGTATTACGAGCTTGAGGCTAGGCATGGCATGGGTGATCAGTGCGAGCAGCATACCCAGACCAAAGGCAAAACATAGACCCAAGCCCAGGGTCGCCGCCCACTGAATTGGGTCGCTTACCGTCATGTCGAAACCAAACCACGCAAAGCCGAACAGTAGAATAGCGTAGACCGTAGCGCTGATGCAGGCTTCCACCAGAGCCCGCGCTATATACGTGTCCAGTGGTTTGATCTGTTTATAGGCAAATAACGATCGGTTCTCCCGCAGGCTGTCCATCAGTCGCAGGGCGATGTTGCGATAGAGTAGGAAAGGGGCCATGCCTACGAGGACAAATACTGGATACTCAACGCCTGCCACGGTGCGGCCACGAATCAGGGTGAATAGGAGGGTAAAAATCAGTAGATGGCAAATCGGCTCGATCAGCGTCCAAACCGCCCCCATGCGCCGCTCACCAAAACGGGCTCGGGCTTCGCGTAACACCAAGGCGAAGATGACCGATTTTTGAATCTGGAAGGAGGAGCGAGATTTCAAGATGGTTACCGCACAGCGAAGCGGCGTGCCTGGGCACACCGGTGAATTCATTTCAGGAAATGCCCGTTTCCCGCGCGGTGATTTGGGGATTCGGGCGGCTTCCGTGCTCTAAGGGCCGGGAGATTAATCGCTGGGTGGTATTAGCGTCAAGTGAGAATCCTTCCATGTTCCTACACATCCCTTTCAATCTGCCTACGTGCATGGCTGGTATTCGGTGGAGATAATGCTGACATTTAGCGAGCATACTTCCTACAAATGACAGATTTATGTTGGTGGGCTCGGTGATATCAAAAAGCTATCAATTGTGCGTTGCCTAATATGTCCAGTACAACCTGAGAAAGTTGTACAAGATAAATTATTTGTATATTTCTTTGGCGTTTAGGTGGACTGGTTACAACTTTCACAAAGAGTGGATACCGGGCAAAGCCTCTGGCGCGCGATAGGTTTGTAGGATGTAGGCAGGTGGTTACTGTGGCTCTGAAAGATTGTGCATACGGGATTCCGCTCGGAAACGGCGGTGAAATTGCATGGGGGGAGCCGCAGATTTTGGATTTGGAAAGGCGTTGGTGGCGATGATCGAGGCGGTAAGTAAGTTAGATGTGTATGAATATGCGGTAGGTACGAGTTGATCCTCGGCTATTGAATGATGGTGCGAGTATGTATAGAGGCTACTAGGTCAGCGCTTGACTGGGACGATTGTCCCAGTCTTTGTATCTCAATCGCAGCAGTATTGAGCAGCATTTCATCTAGATAGATGTCGAAACATAAAGCGGTGTTCATTGCATTTCATTCATGTGGGTTCGTTTTATCTCACTCAAACTGCGACTTGTCCCACGGCTCTCAGAGACTAATCGCAGTGCGGTGTTTGTAATGTAGTGACAGCTACCTTAGCTCCCACAGGTTTTGCTCTCGAGTCTCAGAGAGGCTTCATCAGCAACTGACACCAAGGCTGGACGGAAAAGTCGAGGCCCCAGCGAGTCGGCGCTGAAACCTCGGCTGAACGATCGATTTGATCTGATGTGTACCGCGATTCAGGCCCAGCGTCGAAACAATACGCTGGCATTCACCCCACCAAACCCGAAGCCGTTGGACAGTGCGTATTCCATCGGCATGTGCCGCGCCTCACCCTGAACCAGGTCCAGGCCTTCGGCTGCGCTATCTGGCGTGTGCAAGTTGAGCGTTGCCGGGGCTACCTGGTCACGCAGGGCTAGAATGGCGAAGATCGCTTCGATGCCTCCGGCAGCGCCCAACAGGTGGCCAGTGGCGGATTTGGTGGCGCTGATCGCCAGGCCGCTGTGGGTGCCGAACACCGTCTTGATCGCCGCGAGCTCACCTTTGTCGCCGACCGGGGTCGAGGTAGCGTGGGCGTTCAAGTGCTGGACCTGGGAGGCTTGCACGCCGGCCTGGCGCAGGGCTTGCTGCATCGCTCGGCGGGCGCCGTCTCCGTCTTCCGGGCCGGCGGTCATGTGGTAGGCATCGGCGCTGGTGCCGTAGCCCACCAGTTCGGCGATTGGCTTGGCGCCACGAGCCAGGGCGTGCTCCAGTTCTTCGATCACCAGCAGGCCGGCGCCTTCGCCCATGACAAAACCGTCGCGCGCCGTATCGAAGGGGCGAGAGGCCTGTTCAGGTGTTTCGTTGTGATCGCTTGATAGTGCTCGTGCCGCAGCAAAGCCGGCCAGGCTGACCCGGTGAATGGCCGCTTCGGCCCCGCCACAAACAGCAACGTCCACTTCGCTTGCGCGAATCATGCGTGCGGCGTCGCCAATGGCTTGAACCCCAGCGGCGCAGGCCGTCACCGGGGCTCCAAGCGGTCCCTTGAACCCATGTTGAATGGAGATGTGGCCGGCGGCCATGTTGCTCAGGAAGGAAGGGATGGTGAATGGCGACAGGCGTCGCGGCCCCTTGCTATCCGTGGTGCGTACGGCCTCGGCGATCGCCGGAAAGCCACCCACGCCCGAGGCGATGATGGTTGCCGTGCGCTCCTGTTGCTCCGCGGTCTGTGGCGCCCAACCGGCTTGTGCCAGGGCTTCATGGGCGGCGGCGAGGGCAAACAGAATGAAGCGATCCATTTTGCGCTGTTCTTTTGCCGCCAGCAGTTGGTCGGGGTCGAAGCCGGCTTCAGGGTCCTGCGTCCGGTCGGGAACCTGGCCGCCGATGCTGATCGACAGGTCACCAATCAGCGATTCCGGGAGTCGACGAATACCGGAATCGCCCGCCAGCAGGCGTTGCCAAACCGGTTCGACTCCGCAGCCCAGCGGGGTCAATGCGCCCATGCCTGTGACAACAATGCGTTTGCTCATGACAGTCCAGCTCCTTCAGCTTTGTAGGGGGGTAGTGATGTATGGACGTAACTATCATCATGAAAGTAACATGCCCGTACGACAAATGTCCGAGCGCATCACCCGAGGAGCCGCCATGCAACGCAAAACCCTGGCCCACGCCGAATGCCCAATCGCCCGCAGCCTGGAAAGGGTGGGTGAGTGGTGGAGTATCTTGATCATGCGTGACGCCTTGCACGGGTTGCGCCGATTCGACGAGTTTTCCCGCAGCCTGGACATTGCGCCGAACATGCTTACCCGGCGCCTGAATTCATTGGTCGAGGATGGGTTACTGGAGCGCCACGCTTACAGTAAGCGGCCGTTGCGTTATGAATACGTGCCAACCGCTAAAGGGGAAGACTTTCGTGTGGTGCTCATGGCTTTTGTGGCATGGGGTAATACGCACTATGCGCCGGAAGGACAGAGCGTGCAGATTGTCGAGCGTGAGACTGGTAGGCCGGTGCAGCCGATGATGGCGGATATTGCTGATGGGCATCTGGTGCCATTGGCGCAATGCACGGTCCAGGCGGGGCCGGCGGCCAGCGCCGGCATGCGTCAGCGGTTGCGAGCAATGGCTGATTGAGGGAGTGGGGTGTAACTATAAAGGTCGGTTCGCTTTGCTCAAATCCCCCGCTGATTAACCCGCCCACTCAACTCCTGCGCAGTCTCCTTGCGCTCCGAATACCGATCCACCAGGTCCGGCCGATCACGCAGCAGCAGCGTGAACTTCACCAGTTCCTCCATGACATCCACTACTCGATCATAGAGCGCCGAGGGTTTCATGCGGTTGTGTTCGTCGAACTCGAGGAAGGCTTTTGGCACGGAGGACTGGTTGGGGATGGTGAACATGCGCATCCAGCGGCCCAGGACCCGCAGTTGGTTGACGGTGTTGAAGGACTGCGAGCCGCCTGAGACTTGCATCACGGCCAGGGTTTTACCCTGGGTCGGGCGGATGGCGCCGAGGGCCAGGGGCACCCAGTCGATCTGCGCCTTGAATACGGCGGACATTGAGCCGTGGCGTTCTGGTGAGCACCAGACCTGGCCTTCTGACCATTGCATCAGCTGTAGCAGTTCTTGGACTTTCGGGTGGTCGCTGGGGGCGTCGTCGGGTAGGGGCAGGCCGGATGGGTTGAAGATGCGGGTCTCGGCGCCGAAGTGTTGCAGCAGGCGGGCGGCTTCCTCTACCAGCAGGCGGCTGAAGGAGCGCGGGCGGGTCGAGCCGTAGAGCAGCAGGATGCGCGGTGGGTGCTGGTCGTTGCTGGTCGGGAGCAGGGTGTTGGACAGCAGGGTGTCGAGGTTGGGCAGGTGTTCGTTCATCAGGGGCTCCGGGTCAAAGGCGGGCGATGCGTTCGAGTTCGGTTTGCAGGGCGGCGGCGTCGAGTTGGGCGAAGGGCAGTTGGAAGAATGCGCGGCAACGGGTTTCGATGATGGCCAGCGTGGCGTTGAATGCGCCATTGATCTGGGCTTCGCTGCCGCTGATCTCGGAGGGGTCTTCGAGGCCCCAATGGGCCTTGAGTGCGGGGCCGAAGTACACGGGGCAGGATTCCCCGGCGGCTTTGTCACAGACGGTGATGACAATGTCCGGCGGGCTGTCGGCGAAGGCCTCGTTGCCTTTGCTGTGCAATCCTGTGGTGGCGATACCGGCCGCCTGCAAGGTGCTCAGGCTGCGGGGCAGGACCTGGCCCTTGGGGAAGCTGCCGGCACTCACTGCCGTGAAGCCTGTGGGGGCGAGGTGGTTGAACAGCGCTTCGGACAGGATGCTGCGACAGCTGTTGGCTGTGCACATGAACAGGACTTTCATCGATTTCTCCGTGGTGTGTAGGCCAGAGTCGTGACTGGTCATACATATGGATTATCGAATATACGAATTATCGAATATTAGGTAAAGCGCGGGAGTGATTTTTATCGATGCGGCGCCGGCGGCTTAAACGAAAAGGGCGACCGTTGTGGGTCGCCCGTTCTAGTGCATCGCTCGGGAGTCGTCAGAGCTCCAGCCCTTGCTCGATCACCGCGAGAAAGTTCAGCTCATCCAGTGCCACCGGAGTGGGGCGTGGTTGTCCGGTGCGGGCCACGGGCTGGATTTGCCATACGGGCTCGGCCATGTCGTTCTCGGTGCGGCGGATGTACAGCGCCTGGCCTTTACCGCGGATGTCGACCTGGCCTGTGCCACCGATGACGAAACGGGCAATGGGGTCCAGGGTGATGGTGTTGTGGTTGCCCTCGATCTGCAGCTTGTCGATGGCGTAGTTGAAGGTCTCGCCGGATGGCAGGCTCTCGAACACGCGGGTCGGTACCCTGCGGATGTTGAGGCCGGCGTGGGTCAGCGGCTCGAGCCAGGTTTCCAGTTGGTGGTACATGTCATAGACCTGGCTTGGCCAGTGTTCAATGGCCAGGTCGGCGCGGGCCTCGGCGTCCACACGGGTTTTTTGTTTTTGCTTCAGTTTCGTGGCGAGTTCGTCTGCCTTGCTCATTCCGATTCCCTATCGTGCGTTCAGAGTAGTCTGCGCTTTCAAGGTACTGCACTTGACCGAGTGATTGCCAGTCGCCGGCACCACCCTGGTGCGGGTTAGACAAGAATGTCTTCTGCTGATGCGCGGCCAGCCCTCACAATAGGCCCATTGGATGTTTGGTTTTCAGGTGGGTGAATGAAAAAACTGTCTGTATGGGTCCTGTTTGCTGTGCTGGCGATTGGCAGTGTGATCCTGAGCAATACACCGCAATCCTCGCGCAACAAACAGCAGAACGAGTCGGCGTCGGGGGTGTTCGACTATTACCTGCTGGCGTTGTCCTGGTCGCCGACCTTTTGTCTGACACGTCCGGAAAATGCCCAGTGTTCGGGCAAGGGCTACGGGTTTGTGTTGCACGGTCTGTGGCCGCAGTACGCCAAGGGTGGCTGGCCGCAGTCTTGCGTGCCGAATGCGCGGTTGTCGGCGGCCGAGCGGGCGAGGGGGCTGACGCTGTTTGTCACGCCGGCCTTGCTCAAGCATGAGTGGGCCAAGCACGGTACCTGCAGCGGGCTGGGTGCCATGGGCTACCTGGCGGCTGCGGACAAGGCGCTCGGCGCGGTGAAGATACCCGAGCCGCTGCAGCCTTTGAGCAAAGAGGTGTATTTCTCTGCCCAGGACATCACGCAGATGTTTCGCCGCAGCAACCCCGGGATACCGGCTGACGGTATTGCGGTGATCTGTCGCGGCCCGGAGTTGTCTGAGGTGCGGGTGTGCATGGCCAAGGACCTGTCGTTCCAGGCGTGCGGCAAGGGAGTGAAAAACCAGTGTCGCTCGGGTGATATCCGAGTGCCGCCGAAGCGTTGAGGGGCTGGATGCGTTTTTGTAGCAGCCGAACGCAGCCTCGCTACGCTCGACAGTTGCTACAAGTGGTCCGCAGTCGTTACAGGTGCACAACTGCTCGACACGGCCGCTTTTATAGGGGCAGGCCCAGGGCGGCCAGGTCTTTGCGCAGTTGCCCGGCGTTGCTGAACTGCAGTGCATTGAAGCCTTCGCGGCGGGCGCCTTCGATGTTGGGGGTATCAGCGTCTCGTGTGTCGGGTGGTGGGCGATGGCTTCGTCGATGGCTTCCTGCCATGAGCGTCCGGCGTCCTGGCGTTCGTTCCAGTCGGTACTGCAGACCTCGGACAGAAAGGTCTCCATGCCGTGCTCGTCAGCGCCAAACAGCTTGCGGTAGAGGTTTCTCGGGTTCCAGCGAATCAGCACATTGCCCAGGTCGAAGACCACGGTGTCGATGGCGGACGGATGGTCCTGATGGTTCATGCGTTCCTCCATGGATAGCCGATAAGAATGAAGGTCCCAGCCTAGCAGAACACATGGGGGCTGCCGGTATAGGTGTTATCGCGCTGCCGTGGTTTGCCCCTCGTCACCGCCGTAGGCTAAGCTTTGTCGATCAAGGGATCCGGGCGTCTGCTCGCGTTTTACCCTTCAAGGATGATGCATTTGCCAACCCCCATTCACGATTCCCGCGATACGCTCGGCGGCCCATTGAAGCGTTTACCCCTGCGCAAGGCGGCGGTGATCTTTATTGCGGCGGTGTGTCTGAGCCTGTGTGGCCTGCTGTACCTGCAGCTCGAACAATCCCGGCATCACGATTTGTCCCAGGCGCAAATTGCTTCGGTGAACCTCACGCGGGCGATGGCGCAACAGGCCGAGGATACCTTCCTGGCTGCCGATCTGGTGGTGACCAGCCTGGTCGACTGGATTCAGGCCGACGGTTTTGGCGTGGCGTCGAGCCCGCGCCTGCAGCGCACCTTTGCCCGTCGGGTGCAGGCCCTGGAACAGTTGCATGGACTGTTTCTGTTCGATCGCCAAGGGCAGTGGGTGGTGACCTCGTTTGGTGAGTTGCCGACCCGGCAGGGCATCGCCGATCGTGAGTATTTCCGGTTCCATCAACAGAACGCTTCGTTGCAGGCGCATATCGGTCCGGCGATCCGCAGTCGGCAGAATGGTGAGTGGATCATCCCGTTGTCGCGACGGGTGAATGACCACAATGGTCAATTCCAGGGCGTGCTGATGGCGGGCATCCGCATGGAGTATTTCGACCGGTTTTTCAAAAGCTTCAGCCTCGACGACCACGCCTTGATGTTTCTGGCCCTGGCGGATGGCACTTTATTGGCCCGGCGGCCAGGTGCGGAGTTGCGCATTGGTGAGTCGCTGGCCCAGGGGGCGATCTTCAAGGACTACTTGCCGAATGCACCCTCGGGCACTGCGATGATTCGCTCGAAGGTGGACGGCGAGCTGCGGCTGTACGGCTACCAGCAGCTGGACGCGTATCCGCTAGTGGTAGCGGCGGCTACTCCTGAGGCGGTGGTGCTGCGCGGCTGGTATGCCAATGCGGTGCAGTCCAGTGTCATCGTGGCCCTGGTGGTGCTCGGCGTGAGTCTGTTCGGTTGGGTGTTCGTGCTGCAGGTGCGCAACGGTGAGCGCATCGAGGCAGACCTGCGTGCGGCCCAGGAGCGCCTGGAAGTGATCGCCACCCATGACAGCCTGACCGGCCTGGCGAATCGACGGTTGTTCGAGCGGGCGCTGCAGATCGAGTTTGCCCGGGGACTGCGCCAGCAACGTCCGCTAAGCCTGATCATGCTCGATGTTGATTACTTCAAGCGCTTCAACGACAACTACGGCCACGTCGCCGGCGACCAATGCCTGGCGCAGGTGGCTGGCGTGATCAAGGGGTGCTGCCAACGCCCGTCCGACCTGGTGGTGCGCTACGGCGGGGAAGAGTTTGCGGTGCTGTTGCCGGATACCGATATCCAGGGTGCCGTCGCCATTGCCGAGCAGATTCGGCACAGCGTCCAGGGCGCCAACATTCTCCACAGCGGCGCGCCTTCGGGGCAGTTGACCGTCAGTCTTGGCTGCCATGCGATTGTGCCCAGGGAGGGCGACAGCATCGAGAGGCTCATCGAGTGCGCGGATGCGGCGTTGTACCAGGCCAAGAACTTCGGCAGGAATCGCACGCAGGTGGCCTCCATGGAGGGGCGTCCGAGCGATGCCCCTAGTCGGCGCTGAACGCCTTGCGTAGCCGTGCGATGGTCTGCTCGGTGGACAGCCCGGGAGCCGGCGGCGGATCCGGGCGTTCACAGAACTCGCGCCAGACAAACAGCGTCAGCTCTGCGCCATCGGTAAGGGATTGGGGGTTGGGCGCGCCAAAACCCTGCAGGAGCCGATAGCGCGAGTCCTGCCAGAACAGGTTTTCCACCCAGTCGAACACCGGGATGAAGTGAAAGTGGATGGGCTGGTCGGGGGTATGGCCGTAGCGGCCGATATACAGGCGTTTTGGCTGCAACTGGCTCTGCATCACCTGTTGGGTGCGCGCCATTAACACCCCGAGTTCAGCCAGCGCCTCGGCGGGCAGCTCGTGGAGCGCATTGACGTTGGCCCTGGCCCCGAGCATCAGATAGCCCGGCAGTCGCGAGTTGATCCGGTGGTTGACGATCCAGTGGGCGGTTTGATGGACGATCAGCTGTGGGTCGATGTGCATGTTCGGGCGTCACCTTTTCTTCACCGGGCCGATGAGGGAAATCAATTGTCGTTGCCTGTGGCGGCTATCGTATAACGTTTGCCCATCGGCACGGCACTCGACCGCTCCAGGTCCGGTGCGCCTTCATGTCCAAGGAATCGCTCATGACCGCGACTGCGCTCGAACACATCGACCTGTACCTTCAGCGTCTTGGTTTTGCCACGCCACCCAAGCCCACCCTGGAAGCCTTGGGTGAACTGCAGCTAAGGCACACCAGCACCTTTGTTTTCGAAAATCTCTCGCCCCTGGCCGGATTGCCGGTGCCCCTCGACCTGCCATCGATCCAGCACAAAGTGCTGCATGAGGGGCGTGGCGGTTATTGCTACGAGCTCAACAATCTATACATGACCCTGCTGGAGCACCTGGGGTACCAGGTGCGCGGTATCACCGGGCGCGTGGTGATGAACGCGCCACAGGACGCCTGGGCGGCCCGTACCCATCGCCTGACTCTGGTGACCCTCAATGGCCTGCGCTACATCACCGATGTCGGCTTTGGCGGCATGGTGCCGACGGCGCCGCTGCTGCTCGATACCGAACAGGAGCAGGCCACGCCCCATGAGCCGTATCGCATCCTCCGCGAGGACGAAAGCTACACCCTGCACGCCAAGGTCGCTGGCGAGTGGCGGGCAATGTATGTCTTCGACCTGCAGCGTCAGGGCGATATCGATTATGAGATCGGCAACTGGTACGTCTCGACTCACCCGCAATCACCGTTCTTGCAGCGCCTGATGGTGGCGCGGACCGGGGAGGGCGTGCGCCGCACCCTGAACAACGGCAGCTATGCCGTGCATCGCCTGGGCAGCCCCAGCGAGCGGCGCGAGATCAATGATGTGCAGGAGCTGATCGAGTTGCTGCGCAGTGAGTTCTTGCTCGAGGTACCCGAGCATCCGGCACTGCGGGCGACCCTGGCAGGATTGATCGCCATTGAGCAATAAGTAGCGACTTCGCAAAAAAAAGCTGATCAGTTGATCAGCTTTTTTCGACCGACGGTAAAGCCCGGAAAGTGCAGGCTAGACGGTTCGAAGCGGGCTTGGGTGGATGCTTGTCCATTATGTGACTGATAAGTTGTATACAACTCTATGGACATTTGTCTTGGGTGTTGAATACAGTGTGCGCATAACAAAAACCCAGGGAACCCCCCACGATGAAAACGCCCTCTGTTTCACACCAACGGCCCGAGGATGAAAACCTCGGGGTCGGCGCGAATATGGCTTACGGCCTGCAACACGTTCTGACCATGTATGGCGGTATCGTTGCGGTACCACTGATCATCGGCCAGGCGGCCGGGCTTTCTCCGGCGGACATTGGTCTGTTGATCGCGGCATCGTTGTTTGCAGGGGGGTTGGCAACGCTGCTGCAAACCCTGGGTCTGCCGTTTTTCGGTTGTCAGTTGCCGCTGGTGCAGGGTGTGTCGTTCTCCGGCGTCGCGACCATGGTGGCGATTGTCAGCAGTGGTGGGGAGGGCGGCTTCCAGTCGATCCTGGGGGCGGTGATTGCCGCCTCGTTGATCGGCTTATTGATCACCCCGGTGTTCTCGCGGATCACCAAGTTCTTCCCGCCGCTGGTGACCGGTATCGTGATCACCACCATCGGCCTGACGCTAATGCCGGTGGCCGCGCGCTGGGCCATGGGTGGCAACAGTCATGCCGAAGACTTCGGCAGCATGGCCAACATCGGCCTGGCGGCCGTGACCCTGATGCTGGTATTGCTGCTGAGCAAGATCGGCAGCGCCACCATCTCCCGCCTGTCGATCCTGCTGGCCATGGTCATCGGTACCCTGATCGCGGTATTCCTCGGCATGGCTGACTTCTCAAGCGTCAGCGAAGGGCCGATGTTCGGCTTCCCGACACCGTTCCACTTCGGTATGCCGACTTTCCACTTCGCCGCGATCCTATCGATGTGCATTGTGGTCATGGTGACCCTGGTCGAGACCTCCGCGGACATCCTCGCGGTCGGTGAGATCATCGACACCAAGGTCGACTCCAAGCGACTGGGCAACGGCCTGCGGGCTGACATGCTGTCGAGCATGATCGCGCCGATCTTCGGCTCCTTCACCCAGAGCGCCTTCGCCCAGAACGTCGGGTTGGTGGCGGTGACCGGGATCAAGAGCCGTTACGTGGTGGCCACCGGCGGCCTGTTCCTGGTGATCCTCGGGCTGCTGCCGTTCATGGGCCGGGTGATTGCCGCAGTACCGACCTCGGTACTTGGTGGAGCCGGTATCGTGCTGTTCGGCACCGTGGCCGCCAGCGGCATTCGTACCCTGTCCAAGGTCGATTACCGCAACAACGTCAACCTGATCATCGTCGCCACCTCGATCGGCTTCGGCATGATCCCGATCGCCGCGCCGAGCTTCTACGATCACTTCCCAAGCTGGTTCGCCACCATCTTCCACTCCGGCATCAGTTCGTCGGCGATCATGGCGATCCTGTTGAACCTGGCGTTCAACCACTTCACCACCGGCAACTCGGACCAGCAATCGGTATTCGCTGCGGGCACCGAGCGCACCTTGCGCTTCCAGGACCTGGCTGCGCTGCGTGAAGGCGACTACTTCAGTGATGGCAAGTTGCATGACTGCGACGGTAATGAAGTGCCGGTGATAGTCGAGGACCACGGTCACGGCGCGCCGGAACATCGACCTGCGCAGCTGAAGAGTAGTGAGCACGTCTGACCGCAGTCACTGCTGAAAAAAGAGGCCGACCTGTTGTTTAGACAGGTCGGCCTTTTTTATCGGGCAGCGATCTTTAACCGGCGCAGTTTTTTAGTGGCCACAAAAAAGCCCCTGATCTTTCGATTCAGGGGCTTTTTGATCTTGCTGTCTGGCTCCACGACCTGGACTCGAACCAGGGACCCAGTGATTAACAGTCACTTGCTCTACCAACTGAGCTATCGCGGAATTCGCCGTATGTTACTGATTAAAAAGAACAAGTCAACAAAAAATTGTATCTGTGGCGGCTTTTCCGGTGAGTGGTATCGATTTGTTGCGGGGCGGGCAGTCGACAGCCATTGGCGGTTACCAGAAGCGCGGTAGAGGACTACCATGCGTTCCCGGGCGTGGTTCACGCGCTGCCGGCCATTCGTCCACAAGGTAGGCGTCATGACTCAACAACCGCAGTTCTCCCCAATCCTGGCGTACGGGGTGCTTGCATGAGCATTGCCCAGATCAGCCTGCCCAAAGGCGTGGGTGCGCCGGCCGAAAAACTGCTCGAAGCGATCACCCAGGCGGGCACCGCTGAGGAGCTCAACCGTGCCGGGGGCAAGGCCGAAGGGTTTGTGCTGGGGCTGGAAAGCGCCAAGGCGATCAAGAGCCAGGTGGCCGAGGCCTTGTATGTGGCCTATGACGATGCCGCCAGCCAGCGTTCGAGCCAACTGGCCGGCTGAAGCGTCAGCCGCCGAAGGTGACGGTGCCGAGCATGAACTTGGCGTACAGCGAAGTGGCGGCCAGTTGCACCAGCCACAAGGCCAGGCCGCCGAGAAACACGCCGCTTGCCACTTGCAGCACCAGGCTGTTGCCGCGCTTGGTTGTGGGGCGAGGGGTGAAGTGATCGAGGTCGTCATCGCGGTCGGCGCGTAAATTGTCGTTTTTCATGGGATCTCTCGAAAGGGCGGGCTACTGGATGGATCTTTCAGTCTAGTGATTGTCCGCGCAGCAACGAAAAGGGGAAGCCAGACGGCTTCCCCTTTGCTTGTCGCGGGCGTGGCTTAGATCACCGCAACGATGGCCTTGGTCACTACGTCGATGTTGTTCTGGTTCAGTGCGGCCACGCAGATGCGGCCGGTGTCCAGGGCGTAGATGCCGAACTCGTTGCGCAGGCGGGTCACTTGTTCAACGGTCAGGCCGGAGTAGGAGAACATCCCGCACTGGCGGCCTACAAAGCTGAAATCGTGATCCGGGGCGTGCTGTGCCAGCAGGTCGACCATCTGGGTGCGCATGCCACGAATGCGCAGGCGCATCTCGGCCAGTTCCTGCTCCCACTGGGCGCGCAGTTCCGGGCTGTTGAGCACGGCGGCAACCACTGCCGCGCCATGGGTTGGCGGGTTGGAGTAGTTGGTGCGGATCACGCGCTTGACTTGCGACAGCACGCGCGCGCTTTCTTCTTTTGATTCGCTGACGATCGACAGTGCGCCGACGCGCTCGCCGTACAACGAGAACGATTTGGAGAACGAGCTGGAAACGAAGAAATTCAGCCCCGACTCGGCGAACAAGCGCACGGCAGCGGCGTCTTCGTCGATACCGTCGCCAAAGCCCTGGTAGGCCATGTCGAGGAACGGCACGAGGTTTTTCGCCTTGACCACTTCCAGGACGTTTTTCCAGTCCGCTGGGCTCAGGTCAACGCCAGTCGGGTTGTGGCAGCAGGCGTGCAGCACCACGATCGAGTTGGCAGGCAGGGCGTTGAGGTCTTCCAGCAGGCCGGCGCGGTTGACGTCATGGGTGGCGGCGTCGTAGTAGCGGTAGTTCTGCACTGGGAAGCCAGCGGTTTCGAACAGCGCGCGGTGGTTTTCCCAGCTCGGGTCGCTGATGGCGACTACGGCGTCCGGCAGCAGTTGCTTGAGGAAGTCGGCACCGATTTTCAGTGCGCCGGTACCGCCCACGGACTGGGTAGTGACTACGCGGCCAGCGGCCAGCAGCGGCGAATCAGCGCCAAACAGCAGCTTTTGCACGGCCTGGTCGTAGGCAGCGATGCCGTCGATCGGCAGGTAGCCGCGCGAAGCGTGTTGAGCGGCGCGAGTTGTCTCGGCTTCGACTACGGCGCGCAGGAGTGGAATTCGCCCCTCCTCGTTGCAGTAAACACCGACCCCCAGGTTGACCTTGTTGGTTCGGGTGTCAGCGTTGAATGCTTCGTTGAGGCCCAGGATTGGATCGCGTGGTGCCATTTCGACAGCGGAGAACAGGCTCATTATTGCGGCGGCTCTGAATGGAATATGGAGGGACGTGTAGCGCTCCAGCCGAATGCACTAGAGCGGTGCACAAACGGGGAGCTAGTATAGAGGCCATCACCGGGCAGGGCGACAGGCGTTTGACCTTTTCCGGCAAGTTTTTCGGATTATTTGCCAACCGTTAGTCTTATTGTCGTGACGGTCTATTACGGGGCATGTAGGACGATTACCTTGAAACTACAGGTATTCGCCACCACATCAACGGTTATCATGATTTTTCCCCGCGACATCCGTCGTCAGCGTTGTTTATCGTGGCTGCCTGGCCCTCCCGCTCAGGCAGGCACCCGCGCCGCGCAAAACCAGAGGTAGGTATGTCCGAATTCCAGCTAGTCACCCGCTTCGAGCCTGCCGGCGATCAGCCGGAAGCCATCCGCCTGATGGTCGAGGGCATCGAGGCCGGGCTCGCGCACCAGACGCTGCTCGGTGTGACAGGCTCCGGCAAGACCTTCAGTATCGCCAACGTGATCGCCCAGGTGCAGCGTCCGACCCTGGTGCTGGCGCCGAACAAGACCCTGGCCGCGCAGTTGTATGGCGAATTCAAGGCGTTTTTCCCGAACAACGCGGTCGAGTACTTCGTTTCCTACTACGACTACTACCAGCCGGAAGCGTACGTGCCGTCGTCCGATACCTTCATCGAGAAGGACGCCTCGATCAACGACCACATCGAACAGATGCGCCTGTCGGCGACCAAGGCGCTGCTCGAGCGCAAGGACGCGATTATCGTCACCACGGTGTCGTGCATCTACGGCCTGGGCAGTCCGGAAACCTATCTGAAGATGGTCTTGCACATCGATCGTGGCGACAAGCTCGATCAGCGTGCCCTGGTCCGCCGCCTGGCCGACCTGCAGTACACCCGCAATGACATGGATTTCGCCCGCGCCACGTTTCGCGTGCGCGGCGACGTGATCGATGTGTACCCGGCGGAATCCGACCTGGAAGCGATCCGCATCGAGCTGTTCGATGATGAGGTCGAAAGCCTCTCGGCCTTCGATCCGCTGACCGGGGAGGTGATCCGCAAGCTGCCGCGCTTCACCTTCTACCCCAAGAGCCACTACGTGACGCCCCGCGAAACCCTGCTCGGTGCCATCGACGGGATCAAGGTCGAGTTGCAGGAGCGCCTCGACTACCTGCGTTCCAACAACAAGCTGGTGGAAGCCCAGCGCCTGGAGCAACGCACCCGGTTTGACCTGGAGATGATCCTCGAGCTGGGCTACTGCAACGGCATTGAAAACTACTCGCGCTACCTGTCCGGCCGGGATTCTGGCCAGGCGCCGCCGACCTTGTTCGACTACTTGCCGGCCGATGCCTTGCTGGTGATCGACGAATCCCACGTCAGCGTGCCGCAGGTCGGGGCGATGTATAAGGGCGACCGTTCGCGCAAGGAGACCCTGGTGGAGTACGGGTTCCGCCTGCCCTCGGCGCTGGATAACCGGCCGATGCGCTTCGACGAGTTCGAAAACATCAGCCCGCAGACGATTTTTGTCTCGGCCACCCCGGGCAACTACGAAGCTGAACATGCCGGGCGTGTGGTCGAGCAATTGGTGCGTCCGACCGGCCTGGTGGACCCGCAGATCGAAATCCGCCCGGCGCTGACCCAGGTCGACGACTTGCTGTCGGAGATCACCAAGCGGGTGGCGCTGGAGGAGCGGGTGCTGGTCACCACGCTGACCAAACGCATGTCCGAAGATCTCACCGACTACCTGGCGGACCACGGCGTGCGCGTACGTTACCTGCACTCGGACATCGACACCGTGGAGCGGGTGGAGATCATCCGCGACTTGCGCCTCGGCACCTTCGACGTGCTGGTGGGGATCAACCTGTTGCGTGAAGGCCTGGACATGCCGGAAGTATCGCTGGTGGCGATTCTCGATGCCGACAAGGAAGGCTTCCTGCGTTCCGAGCGTTCGCTGATCCAGACCATCGGCCGCGCCGCGCGTAACCTCAACGGCCGGGCGATTCTGTATGCCGACCGCATCACGGGTTCGATGGAGCGGGCGATCGGCGAGACCGAGCGTCGTCGCGACAAGCAGATCGCCTTCAACCTGGCCAACGGCATCACCCCCAAAGGGGTGTTCAAGGATGTCGCCGACATCATGGAAGGCGCCACCGTGCCGGGTTCGCGCAGCAAGAAGCGCAAGGGCATGGCCAAGGCGGCCGAGGAAAGCGCCAAGTACGAAAACGAACTGCGCTCGCCGAGCGAGATCACCAAGCGCATTCGCCAACTGGAAGAGAAGATGTACCAGCTCGCCCGCGACCTGGAATTCGAAGCCGCGGCCCAGACCCGCGACGAAATCGCCAAGATGCGCGAGCGGTTGTTGGCGGTCTGATCCTCGGCGCCTGGCAGGGCCTCATCGCGGGCAAGCCCGCTCCCACAGGGTCCTTCAATCACCGTGGGAGCGGGCTTGCCCGCGATGAGGCCCGCCAGTGCGCTACAAATTCACCTAGTGCGCCTCACCCGCCTTGAGCCCCGCCGGCAATGCCTTGGTCAGCAAAATCGCCAACATGCTCACCCCCAGCGCAATCCCGACGAAATGAAAGGCGTCGTTGTACGCCATGATCGATGCCTGCTGGTGGGCGATCTCACTGAGCTTGCCCAGCGCGGCCGTCTCGCTGCCAAAACGGTCGGTGAGGCTGGCCAGGCGTTCGGCCACTTGCGGATTGGTCGGCACGATGGCCTCGCGCAGGTAATCGAAGTAGGTCTTGGTCCGGGCATCCAGCAGAGTGGCAAGCAGGGCGATGCCGATGGCGCCACCGAGGTTGCGCAGGATGTTGAACAGGCTCGACGCCGAGCCGGCATCCTGGGGCAGGATGTAGGCGGTGGCGATCAGCGAGATGGTGACCATGATCAGCGGCTGCCCCAGCGCGCGGATGATCTGGATCTGGTTGAACTGCGGCCCGGCAAAGTCCGGGTTGAGCACTCCCGAAGAAAAACTCGCCAGGCCGAACAGGCCAAAACCCAGGGTGCACAGCCACTTCGGCGAGATGTACTGCATCAGCTTGGGCACCAGCGGAATCAGGAACAACTGGGGCACGCCCATCCACATGATCACTTCGCCGATCTGCAGCGCGTTGTAGTTCTGGATCTGTGCCAGGTACAGCGGCAACAGGTAGATCGAGCCATACAGCCCCACCCCCATGCCCAGGCTGGAGATACTCGACAGGCCGAAGTTGCGGTTGCGCAGGATGCCCAGGTTGATCAGCGGGTTGGGCTTGGACACCTGGACGATGACAAAGGTGATCAGGCTGACCAGGGCAATACTGCCCAGGGTCACGATCAGGCTCGACTCCAGCCAGTCCTTGCGATGGCCTTCCTCGAGGAATACCTGCAGGCAGCCCAGGCCGACACCCAAGGTGAGGATGCCGGTGTAGTCGGTGCTCTTGAGCAGTTCCCAGTGCGCTTCTTTCTTCTCCAGGCCATACATCAGGCCGGCAATCATGATCAGGCCGGGCGGGATGTTGATGTAGAAGATGTACTCCCAGCCCCAGTTTTCCGTGAGCCAGCCACCCAGGGTCGGGCCGATGGAGGGGGCGAAGGTGGCGGTCATGGCGAACATGGCCATGCCTTTGGCGCGGTGGTGCTCGGGCAGCTTGATCAGGGTCAGGGTGAATGCCAGGGGGATCAGCGCGCCGCCGGTGAAGCCCTGCAAGGCGCGGAACACGATCATGCTTTCCAGGCTCCAGGCCATGGAGCAGAGCAGGGAGGCGAACAGGAAACCGGCCGAGACCCAGACCGCCAGGCGGCGTGCCGAGAGCAACTGCACCAGCCAGGCGGTGAGGGGGATCATGATGATTTCCGCCACCAGGTAGGAGGTGGAAATCCACGAGCCCTCCTCAAGCGTCGCCGACAGCGCGCCCTGGATGTCCTTGAGCGAGGAGTTGGTGATCTGGATGTCGAGTACCGCCATGAAGGCGCCGAGCATCACGCTCATCACCGCAATCCAGTCCCGCCGGGTCGGTTCGCCGACCGGGCGGATCAGTTGATCACCGGCCATCGACAGGGTCTTTGATGTTCACTTTGGCGGTGACTGACATCCCGGGGCGGATCTTGCCGTGCAGCGGGTTATCCGCGGCAAACGTCAGCTTCACTGGAATCCGTTGCACCACCTTGGTGAAGTTGCCGGTGGCATTGTCTGGCGGCAGCAGGCTGAATTGGGCGCCGGAGGCGGCGAACAGGCTGTCGACCCGAGCTTCGATCGGGGTGTCGCCGTAGGCATCGAAAATCAGCTCGGCCTTTTGCCCGGGCTGCATGTGGCCGATCTGGGTTTCCTTGAAGTTGGCCTGAATCCAGATGTCCTGGTCCGGGACGATCGACAGCAGGTACGCGCCGGCTTGCACCACCTGGCCGTTGCGCGCCGCGCGCTGGCCAACCAGGCCGCTGATCGGCGAGTGGATCTCGCTGCGGGTCAGGTTCAGCTCGGCCTGGGCCAGGTCGGCCTGGGCGTTGGCGATCTGCGCGTCGAGGCGCTTGATTTCGGCGCTCAGGGCGTTGACCTGCTGGCGCTGTGCCTGGGCGTCGGCCTGGGCCTTGGTGACTTGTGAGCGGGCGATATGGTTTTCCGCCGACAGGGTGGTGACCCGTTCTTCCGAGACATAGCCGGGTTTGCGCAGCGTTTCGGCGCGGGACAGGTCTATTTGCGAGCGCCCCAGGCTGGCCTGGCTGGAGGCGACCTGGGCTTCGCTGGAGGCGATCAGGCTGGCTTGCTGGGTCAGTTTGCTCTGGGCCTGCAGGCGCTCTGCCTGGCGGGTGGCGAGGGCGGCGGCGGCGCGGTCGACGGCAAGGCGGAAGTCTTCACCTTCGAGACGGATCAGCAACTGGCCTTTTTCCACGTGCTGGTTGTCATGCACCAGCACCTCGTCGATGCGCGCGCTCAACTGGCTGGAAACGCGGGTGATTTCACCCTGCACATAGGCGTTATCGGTGCTTTCGTAAAACCGTCCCTTGAAGAACCATTCGGCGAAAAAGCCGCCGGCGACCAGCAGGACGATAAACAGGAAGATAAACAGGCGACGCTTGAGTTGGGCAGGCATGGGCAGCTTGTAGTCGATAAAGTGTAAGGAAATTTAACAGGCGGTGAATCTGGCACATAGCCGACAGGTGGTAAATGCCACTAAATGATAATCAGGCATTTGCCGCTGTTAGCGCCTTTTGTAGCCTCAATCTTGGCTTATATGCCCTGCTCACTGGAGCCGGGCGGGTGTCGCCTGTTACCATTCGCCCTTTGTTTCATCTCCGCTTTTCATCATCTTTCGAGACACGCCATGACCACCGTCCGCACTCGCATCGCGCCATCGCCTACCGGCGATCCCCATGTCGGCACCGCTTACATCGCTTTGTTCAACTACTGCTTTGCCAAGCAGCATGGCGGTGAGTTCATCCTGCGCATTGAAGACACCGACCAGTTGCGCTCGACCCGCGAGTCCGAACAGCAGATTTTCGATGCCTTGCGTTGGCTGGGCATCGACTGGGCCGAAGGCCCGGACGTCGGCGGCCCGCACGGCCCGTACCGGCAGAGCGAGCGTGGCGAGATCTACCAGAAGTACTGCCAGCAGCTCGTGGAGATGGGCCACGCGTTCCCGTGCTTCTGCACCGCCGAGGAGCTGGACCAGATGCGCGCCGAGCAAATGGCTCGCGGCGAGACCCCGCGCTACGACGGTCGTGCCCTGCTGCTGTCCAAGGAAGAAGTGGCTCGCCGCCTGGCCGCTGGCGAACCTCACGTGATCCGCATGAAGGTGCCGACCGAAGGCGTCTGCGTGGTGCCGGACATGCTGCGTGGCGACGTCGAGATCCCGTGGGATCGCATGGACATGCAAGTGCTGATGAAGACCGACGGCCTGCCGACCTACTTCCTGGCCAACGTGGTCGATGACCACCTGATGGGCATCACCCACGTCCTGCGCGGCGAAGAGTGGCTGCCATCGGCGCCCAAACTGATCCTGCTGTACGAATACTTCGGCTGGGAACAGCCGGAGCTGTGCTACATGCCGCTGTTGCGCAACCCGGACAAGAGCAAGCTGTCCAAGCGCAAGAACCCGACCTCGGTGACCTTCTACGAGCGCATGGGCTTCATGCCGGAAGCGATGCTCAACTACCTGGGGCGCATGGGCTGGTCGATGCCGGACGAGCGCGAGAAGTTCTCCCTGCAAGAGATGGTCGACAACTTCGACCTCAAGCGCGTGTCCCTGGGCGGGCCGATCTTCGACATCGAGAAGCTGTCCTGGCTCAACGGCCAGTGGCTGCGTGACCTGCCGGTGGAAGAGTTTGCCAGCCGCCTGCAGACGTGGGCGCTGAACCCCGAGTACATGATGAAGATCGCCCCCCACGTGCAGGGCCGGGTGGAAACCTTCAGCCAGGTGGCACCGCTCGCCGGGTTCTTCTTCGCCGGTGGCGTCAACCCGGATGCCAAGCTGTTCGAATCCAAGAAGCTCTCGGGCGACCAGGTGCGCCAGTTGATGCAGTTGATCCTGTGGAAGCTGGAGAGCCTGCGTCAGTGGCAGAAGGACAACATCACCGCGACGATTCAGGCGGTGGTCGAATCCCTCGAGCTGAAACTGCGCGATGCCATGCCGTTGATGTTCGCCGCGATTACCGGCCAGGCGAGCTCGGTGTCGGTGCTCGACGCCATGGAAATCCTCGGCCCGGACCTGACCCGTTTCCGCCTGCGCCAGGCCATCGACCTGCTCGGTGGCGTGTCGAAGAAAGAAAACAAGGAGTGGGAAAAGCTGCTGGCCGCGATTGCCTGATTCCCTGCGGTAGCTCCTGGCAGGCCCTTGGCCTGTGCCAAACCCCCGGATTTCCGGGGGGAGGGCGGTAAGTGATTGTTATGTCGGCAAAAAATTTTAAATTTTTTGAAAAATAAGTTTGACAGACATTCGATACGCCCTTAAGATTCGCCCCGTCCTCAGCGATGACATCAACGATGAGGGGCTATAGCTCAGCTGGGAGAGCGCTTGCATGGCATGCAAGAGGTCGACGGTTCGATCCCGTCTAGCTCCACCAATTTACACTTCAAGGTCTGGCCACACCGGCCTTGAAGCGATCAACACTCAGCGTTGATCAGTTGTATAGAAGGTTTGTGTCCCCTTCGTCTAGTGGCCTAGGACACCGCCCTTTCACGGCGGTAACAGGGGTTCGAGTCCCCTAGGGGACGCCAGTTTTACAGAAGTGATGTTGCAAGATGTCACTCCGCCGCGAGGCGAAAAATCCGGGGCTTTAGCTCAGCTGGGAGAGCGCCTGCATGGCATGCAGGAGGTCAGCGGTTCGATCCCGCTAAGCTCCACCAATTTTACACTTCAAGGTCTGGCCACACCGGCCTTGAAGCGATCAGTACTCAGCGCTGATCAGTGTATAGAAGGGTTTGCGTCCCCTTCGTCTAGTGGCCTAGGACACCGCCCTTTCACGGCGGTAACAGGGGTTCGAGTCCCCTAGGGGACGCCACGATTACCCGCTCTGCGGGATTTTATAAGGGTCATTCAATTATTGAATGGCCCTTTTGTTTGTCTGGCGTTTGGCCAATTCCCCCATACCCTCTCTGCTCTTCTGACCAACGGTCAAATCCAGCCCTTGCGTAAATTTATTATGAGAATAATATTTCTATCGTAATATTCGGAGGCAACGATGAACGACAAAAAAGCTCAAACCCGTGAACGCATTCTCCAGGCCGCCAGCTCTGCGCTGATTCAACGTGGCCCGGCGGAACCGAGCGTGGGCGAAGTGATGGGGGCGGCCGGCCTGACCGTCGGCGGCTTCTATGCGCACTTCGAAAGCAAGGACGCAATGATGCTGGAAGCCTTCACCCAGTTGCTCGGCCAGCGTCGGGCGTTGATCGCCGACATGGATGCCGAGCTGACCGGGGAAGAGCGCCGGGCGTTGGTCGCGGCGTTCTACCTGTCGCGCAAACACCGCGACTCCACCGAAAACGCCTGTCCGATTCCGGCGTCGGTGGGGGAGTTGGGTCGCCTGCCGGATGACTTCCGGGTGGCCTTGAACGAGCACGTCGAGCTGATGGTCGCGCAGTTGGCCAGCAGCCCGGAAGACGCCGATAAGGTCCTCGCGGACCTGGCGCTGATGGTGGGAGGCCTGGCCCTGGCGCGAGCGCTGGGAGCCGGTGAGTTGTCTGATCGATTGCTGCGTGCCGCCAAGTCGGCGGTGCTGTGACCTGAAGCGTTGGCCTTTGGAGATGAGCGATGAACACCTTGAGTTGGGTTCGCGGCGTTAACGGCACGTTGGGCTGGGTGGCGCCGAAGTTGATTGCGAACAAGATGCGTCAGGTGTTCATGACGCCGCGTGAATTGCCACCCCGTGACTGGGAGATGCCGCTGCTGGCCAGTGCCGAGCGCATTACCTTGCGCTTTGGGCTCTCGGCCTTGCGCTGGGGCCAGGGCCCGGCAGTGTTGCTGATGCATGGTTGGGAAGGGCGGCCGACCCAGTTCGCCAGCCTGATCAGCGCCCTGGTGGACGCCGGTTATACGGTGATTGCCCTGGACGGTCCTGCCCACGGTCGTTCGCCGGGACGCGAGGCCAACGTCGTACTGTTTGCCCGCGCCATGCTCGAAGCGGCGGCCGAGTTGCCGCCGCTGCAAGGGGTCGTCGGCCACTCCATGGGCGGCGCCAGTGCAATGCTTGCGGTGCAGTTGGGGCTGCGTACACAGACCCTGGTGAGCATCGCGGCACCGGCGCGGATTCTTGGCGTGCTGCGTGGTTTTGCCCGCTACTTCGGTTTGCCACCGCGTGCGCGCTCGGCGTTTATCCGCAAGGTCGAGCAGGATGTCGGCATTCAGGCTTCAAGGCTCGATGTCGCCCACTATCAATTGGATATGCCCGGATTGATTGTGCATGCCGAGGACGACACCTTTGTCCCGGTGAGCGAGTCGCAGCTGATCCACGAAGCCTGGTTCGACAGTCGCCTGCTGCTCCTGGAGGAGGGCGGTCACCAACGGGTGCTGGCCGACCCGCGAGTGATCGAAGGGGTGCTGGGATTGCTCGCGGGTAGCAGCCTGCAGGCGCGGCAATCGGCCTGATCATCCGTTACACTGCTCCCGGTCGAATAAGCGGACCGGGAGTGAGGCATGGGCTGGGATCGGGCAACACCCTTTGTGATTGACCTGCAGGTGGCCGCAGAGGACATCGACGGGCTGGGGCACGCCAATAACGCGGTGTACGTTACCTGGCTCGAGCGCTGCGCCTGGCGCCATTCACAGCGTCTGGGGCTGGACCTGGTGGAGTATCGGCGGCTGGACCGGGCCATGGCCGTGGTGCGCCACGAGATCGATTACCTGGCAGCGGCCTATGAAGGTGACGAGTTGCAGTTGGCGACCTGGATCGTCGACTGGGACCAGCGCCTGAAAATGTCCCGGCATTTCCAGTTGGTTCGCCCCAGTGACAACGCGACCCTGCTGCGCGCGCAAACCACCTTTGTCTGTATCGAGCTGTCCAGCGGCAAACCCAAGCGCATGCCCGCCGAGTTCATCGAAGGCTACGGTCCGGCGTTGCACGCTCGCGCCTGAACGGATTGATGAAATGCAAAAACGGCACCCGAGGGTGCCGTTTTTTTGTTGCTGCGATTCGCTTGAGCGATCAGCCCGCCAGGCCGGCTTGCTGGACCAGGGTCAGCAACGGTTGCGGGTAGACGCCCAGGAAAAACGCCAGGGCGGCGATGGCCAGCAGCATCACGCCACCAGCCTTTTGCTCCCAGTGCAGCTGAGCGTCGACGCGGCGCAGGTTAGGCTCGATCAGGAACAGGGTAACCATCACGCGCAGGTAGTAGAACACGCCGATGGCGCTACCCAGCACCAGCGAGCCGACCAGCCACCATTGGTGCGCTTCGACACCCGTGGCAATGATGTAGAACTTGCCGATGAAGCCTGCGGTCAGCGGGATGCCGGCCAGGGACAGCATCATCACGGTCAGCACGGCGGTCAGGTACGGACGGCGCCAGAACAGGCCGCGATACTCGTACAGGGCGTCGGCGTCACGGCCTTTGTACGGCGAGGACATCAGGGTGATCACGCCGAACGCGCCGAGGCTGGTGATCACGTAGGTGACCAGGTACACGCCGATGGCTTCCAGGGCCAGGCCCTTGCTCGCCACCAGGGCGATCAGCAGGTAGCCGAAGTGGGCAATGGAGGAGTAACCCAGCAGACGCTTGAGGTTGCTCTGGGTCAGTGCCAACAGGTTACCGAACAGGATCGAGGCAATCGCGATCACGGTCAGGACGTTGCTCAGCACGGCGGTGTTGGCGGCTGGGGAGATCTGGAACAGACGCACCATGACCGCAAACACTGCGACTTTCGAGGCAGTCGCCAGGAACGCGGCGACAGGGGCCGGAGCACCTTCGTACACGTCCGGCGTCCACAAGTGGAAAGGCACCAGGGACAATTTGAACGCCAGGCCCACCAGCATCATCGCCATGCCCAATTGCGCCAGCGGGCTGGCTGCGCCGCTGGCGGCCAGGGCGTGACCGATACCGCTGAAGCTCAGGCTGCCAGCATCGGCATAGAGCAGCGCCATGCCGAACAACAGGAACGCGGAACCGGCGGCCGACAGCACCATGTACTTGATGCCGGCTTCCAGCGAGCGCTTGTTGAAGAAGGCATACGCCACCAGACCGTAGACCGGTACCGAGAGCAGCTCCAGGCCGATGAACAAGCCGGCCAGGTGTTGCGCGCTGACCAGCACGATACCGCCGGCCGCAGCCAGCAGGATCAGCAGGTACAGCTCTTCGCGGTTGCCCGGGTAGCCAGTGCCGCCTTCGCCGAGGTAGGCGTGGGCGAGGGTGACGCAGGCCAGGGTCGCCACGAGGATCAGTGCGATGTACAGCAGCGCGAAGTTGTCGACCAGCATCAGCGGGGTGACGACCAGCGGCGCGACCTTGAGTGCCGGCAGGATAGACAGCAAGGCCAGGTTAAGACCCGCCACCGAGAGCAGGAAC
Organism: Pseudomonas sp. NPDC087626; assembly: GCF_044743405.1. Classification (NCBI taxonomy): domain Bacteria; kingdom Pseudomonadati; phylum Pseudomonadota; class Gammaproteobacteria; order Pseudomonadales; family Pseudomonadaceae; genus Pseudomonas; species Pseudomonas sp. NPDC087626. The sequence continues at coordinate 10,606 of NZ_JBIUWJ010000031.1, read as the reverse complement.
GTCTGTGAGTGGTTGCGGCGCCATGCGATAGCCAGCATCACCACAATCACGGTGAGGCTGGTGATCAACAGTGGCGCTAGCGCGATAAAGTGTTGAATCGTGAATTCCATAGCGCTCTTACCGGGCCGAAGCGAGTTGAGTGAAGGCGGTACCGAGCCATTGCTGCACACCATGCATCGTCGCAGCAGAGGTATCGAGGAACGGTTGCGGGTAGACGCCGAGGTAGATCAGCAGTACCGCAAGGCCGAGCACCATGATCAGTTCGCGAGCATCCATGCCGTGCAGCACCGCGTCCGACTTGGACGGGCCGAAGTAGGCACGGTGGATCATGATCAGCGAGTAGACCGAACCGAACACCAGGCCGGAGGTGGCAATCGCGGTGATCCATGGGGCACTGGCGAAGGTGCCGATCAGGATCAGGAACTCACCGACGAAGTTGCCGGTACCCGGCAGGCCCAGGGAGGCGGCTGCGAAGAACAGGCTGATGGCCGGCAGGTAGGCGATCTTCGACCACAGGCCACCCATTTCACGCATGTCGCGGGTGTGGGTGCGCTCGTACAACTGGCCGCTGAGGATAAACAGTGCCGCCGCGGACAGGCCGTGGGCAAGCATCTGGATCACCGCGCCTTGCAGGGCCAACTGGCTACCGGAGTAGATACCGATCAGCACGAAGCCCATGTGCGAAACGCTGGAGAACGCGATCAGGCGCTTGATGTCGGTCTGGGCAAATGCCAGGAACGCACCGTAGAAGATCCCGACCAGGCCCAGGGCCATGGCGATCGGCGCAAACTCGGCCGAGGCGTTCGGGAACAGCGGCAGGGCGAAACGCAGCAGGCCATAGGCCGCGGTTTTCAGCAAGATACCGGCGAGGTCGACGGAACCTGCGGTCGGTGCCTGGGCGTGAGCGTCAGGCAGCCAGGAGTGGAACGGCACCACGGGCAGCTTGACCGCGAAGGCGATGAAGAAGCCGAGCATCAGGATGTACTCGGTGGTCATCGACATCTTGGTTTTCAGCAGGTCGGCGTAGTTGAACGTAATCACGCCCGTGCTGTTGAAGTTGACCAGGACCAGACCGAGGATCGCCACCAGCATGATCAGGCCGGAAGCCTGAGTGAAGATGAAGAACTTGGTCGCCGCGTAGATCCGGGTTTTCTTGCCGTCCGAAGAACTGTGACC
>NZ_JBIUWJ010000031.1:0-9420 GCF_044743405.1 Pseudomonas sp. NPDC087626 | reverse complement strand
TGAGGAAGTACATCGGCACCAGCATCATTACCCAGACCAAGAAGAACATGAACAGGTCGAGGGCGAGCAACACGCCGACACCGCCGACCATGATCCACATCAGGTTCAGGTGGAAGAAACCCACGTGACGCTGAATCTCTTTCCAGGAGCAGAGTACCGAGAGGATACCCAGCAGGCCGGTCAGCAGGATCATCAACAGTGACAGGCCGTCGAGGGCCAGGTGCACGTTGATGCCAAAACGCTCGATCCAGACATGCTTGAACTCAAGCGCCCAGGTCGGATCGGCACCAGGTGCCGGAGCAAATGAATAGTCACCATGGGCCCACAGCCAGAGGCCGAGGGCGAGTTCCAGGGTCATGGTCAACAGCGCAATCCAGCGAGGGAGGGTGGCGCCGAAGCGCTCACCCATCCAGCACAGCAGGCCGCCGATGAAGGGGATCAGGATTAGCCAAGGCAGAATCATGACGGGCTCGTTTCCTTTCGCAAATTCGCAAGGTTCATATCAGACCGCTACCAGCACAATGGCGCCGATTACCAGCACGGCACCAGCAGCCATCGAGGCGGCGTACCAACGCAGTTGACCCGTCTCGGTGCGGCTCAGGGAGTTGTGACCCCCTTTGGCCAGACGCGGGATCAAACCGATGGTTTGGTCGAACGGGTCTTTGCGCAGCAGATGGCTGATCGCCAGGTACGGCTTGACGAACAGCTTGTCGTAGATCCAGTCGAAGCCCCAGGCGGCGAACCACCAGGCCGAGAGCAGACGGCCGATGCCGCTGTTGGCGATGGCCGTGACAAACCGACGCTTGCCCAGGAACAGCAGCGCGGCCAGCAGGATACCGGACAGGGCGATGGCGCCCGAGGCGATTTCCAGGCTGTGCTTGGCTTCGCCACCGGCATGCCCGACGCTTTGCGGCAGCACACCGTGCAGCGGCGGCACGATCATCGCGCCAATGGCAGTCGACAGTACGATCAGCACCGACAGTGGCAGCCAGTGGGCAATGCCGTGGCCGGCGTGGGCTTCGGTCTTCGCTTCACCGTGGAACGCGATGAAGATCAGGCGGAAGGTGTACAGCGAGGTCATGAATGCACCCACCAGGCCTGCGTACAGCAGGGCGTGGTTGCCGCTGGCAAAGGCTTCCCAGAGGATTTCGTCTTTCGAGTAGAAACCTGCGGTAACCAGTGGCAGGGCCGCGAGGGCCGCGCCGCCAACGATGAAGCTGGCGTACGCCAGTGGCAGCTTTTTCCACAGGCCGCCCATCTTGAAGATGTTCTGCTCGTGGTGGCAGGCCACGATCACCGCACCGGATGCGAGGAACAGCAGCGCCTTGAAGAAGGCGTGGGTCATCAGGTGGAAGATCGCGCCATCCCAGGCACCGACGCCCAGGGCGAGGAACATGTAGCCGATCTGGCTCATGGTCGAGTAGGCGAGGATACGCTTGATGTCGGTCTGCACCAGGGCGGCGAAACCCGCCAGCACCAGGGTCACACCGCCGACGATGCCGACCAGTTGCAGGATGTCCGGTGCCAGGGCAAACAGACCGTGGGTACGGGCAATCAGGTAGACACCGGCGGTCACCATGGTCGCGGCGTGGATCAGTGCCGAAACCGGGGTTGGGCCGGCCATTGCGTCCGCCAACCAGGTTTGCAGCGGCAACTGAGCCGATTTACCGACCGCGCCACCCAGCAGCATCAGGGTCGCCAACACGATCCAGAAGTCGCCAGCCTGGAATTTCTGCGGTGCCAGCACCAGCAGTTCCTGGATGTTCAGCGTGCCCACCTGTTGGAACAGGATGAACAGGCCGATGGCCATGAACACGTCGCCGATACGGGTGACGATGAACGCCTTGAGTGCTGCGTTACCGTTGTTGCGGTTGCTGTAGTAGAAACCGATCAACAGGTAGGAGCACAGGCCCACGCCTTCCCAGCCGAAGTACAGGAACAGCAGGTTATCGCCCAGCACCAGAAACAGCATGCTGGCGATAAACAGGTTGGTGTAGGCGAAGAAACGCGAGTAGCCGGCTTCACCGCGCATGTACCAGGACGCGAACAGGTGGATCAGGAAGCCCACGCCCACTACTACGCCAAGCATGGTGACCGACAGGCCATCCAGGTACAGGGCGAAGTTGGGGGTGAAACCTTCCACCGCCATCCACTGCCACAACACCTGGGTGTAGTGGCCGCCTTCAGGCGGTGCGACGTTGAACTGCCAGATCACGTAGGCAGTGACGATCGCCGAGAGGCCGATGGAGCCGACACCGATCAGCGCCGCGAGGTTTTCCGAGATGCGTCCGCGGGAGAACGACAGCAGCAGGAACCCGATCAGGGGGAATACGAAAGTCAGGAAGAGTAGGTTCATCCGCGCATCTCACTGGCAGCGTCGATATCGAGCGTGTGGAAGCGGCGATACAGTTGCAGCAGGATCGCCAGGCCAATACTGGCCTCGGCGGCTGCCAGGCTGATCACCAGGATGAACATGACTTGTCCATCCGGCTGGCCCCAACGTGCACCGGCAACGATGAATGCCAGGGCAGCGGCGTTCATCATCACTTCCAGGCTCATCAACACGAAAAGAATGTTGCGGCGGACCATCAGGCCGACCAGGCCGAGGCAGAACAGGATGCCGGCGACAGCCAGTCCATGCTCTAAAGGGATAGCAGGCATGAATTACTCCTTCGCCTCGTTGCGGCCCAAATGGAACGCCGTGACGGCTGCAGCGAGCAGCAGCATCGAGGCGAGTTCGACCACCAGCAGGTAAGGACCGAACAGGCTGATGCCCACGGCCTTGGCGTCCACGGTGGTAAGACCAATGGCAGCGCCGCTGGAGTGGCTGAACAGTACGTACAGCAGTTCAGCCAACAGCAGCGCAGCGAGCACGACCGGGCCCAGCCAGATACCGGGCTTGAGCCAGACACGTTCCTGCTGAACCGCGGCCGGGCCCAGGTTCAGCATCATCACCACGAACACGAACAGCACCATGATGGCGCCGGCGTAGGCAATCACTTCCAGGACCCCGGCAAATGGCGCACCGAGGCTGAAGAAGGTCATCGCCACGGCGATCAGCGAAATAATCAGGTAGAGCAGGGCGTGCACAGGGTTGGTGTTGGTGATCACACGAAGCGTGGACACCACCGCGATACCCGATGCGAAATAGAAAGCGAATTCCATCTTTCTTCCTTAAGGCAGCAAGCTCTTCACGTTGATCGGCTCGGCTTCATTTTGCGCGGAGCCTTTTGGCTTACCGGCAATGGCCATACCTGCAACACGATAGAAGTTGTAGTCAGGGTTTTTACCGGGACCGGAGATCAGCAGATCTTCTTTCTCGTAAACCAGGTCCTGACGCTTGAACTCGGCCATTTCGAAATCCGGCGTGAGCTGGATCGCGGTGGTCGGGCAGGCTTCTTCGCACAGGCCGCAGAAAATGCAGCGCGAGAAGTTGATACGGAAGAAGTCCGGGTACCAGCGACCGTCTTCGGTTTCAGCTTTCTGCAGCGAGATGCAGCCGACCGGGCAGGCCACGGCGCACAGGTTGCAGGCTACACAACGCTCTTCACCATCGGGGTCGCGGGTCAGGACGATACGGCCACGGTAGCGAGGCGGCAGGTACACCGCCTCTTCCGGGTATTGCAGGGTGTCGCGCTTGCGAAAGCCATGGCCGAAAACCATGATCAGGCTGCGCAACTGGGTACCAGTACCCTTAACGATGTCGCCAATATATTTGAACATGGGTCAAATCCTCACTGAACCGCGCCCGCAGGCGTGTTCAACAACACAACCGCAGCGGTCACCAGCAAATTGATCAGGGTCAGCGGCAGGCAGAATTTCCAGCTGAAATCCATCACCTGGTCATAACGCGGGCGCGGAATCGAAGCGCGCAGCAGGATGAACAGCATGATGAAGAACGCGGTCTTCAATGCGAACCAGAAGAAAGCCAGTTGCGGCAGGATGCCGAACGGACCGTGCCAGCCACCGAAGAACAGGGTGACCAGCAGCGCCGAGATCAGGATGATGCCGATGTACTCGCCGACGAAGAACATGCCCCACTTCATGCCGGCATATTCGATGTGGTAACCGTCGGCCAGTTCCTGTTCTGCTTCCGGCTGGTCGAACGGGTGACGGTGAGTCACGGCGACGCCAGCAACGAAGAAGGTACAGAAACCGAAGAACTGCGGAATGATGAACCACAGGTTCTGCGCCTGGTACTCGACGATGTCACGCATGTTGAACGAGCCGACCTGAACCACGATGCCCATGAGCGCAAGGCCCATGAACACTTCGTAGGACACGGTCTGGGCCGAGGCACGCAAGGCACCCAGCAGGGCGAACTTGTTGTTGCTCGACCAGCCGGCGAACAGCACCGCGTAGACCGAAAGGCCGGCCATGGCGAAGAAGAACAGCAGGCCGATGTTCAGGTCCGCCACACCCCAGGTCGGGGTGATCGGGATGATCGCGAAGGCGATCAGCAAGGCGCTCATGGCCACGACCGGTGCCAGGGTGAAAATCACCTTGTCGGCAAACGGCGGGGTCCAGTCTTCCTTGAAGAACATCTTGAGCATGTCGGCGGCGATCTGGAACATGCCGAACGGGCCAACGCGGTTCGGACCATAACGGTCCTGCCACCAGCCCAGCAGGCGACGTTCGACGAAGCTGAGCAGGGCGCCTGCAACCACCACGGCCAGCATCACCACCAGGGCCTTGACGACCGCGATGATGGTGTCGATCACTTCAGGGGTGAACCAGGTCATTGCGCTGCCTCCTGCAGACCGTCAACGGAAAAGCCTGCGATCGCTGGTGGAATGCCAGCCAGGCCGGCAGGCAAGGCCACCAGGCCAGCACCCAGCTGCTCATTGATGCGCAGTGGCAGACGCAGGGTCTGGCCGGCCACGTTCAGGCTCAGCAGGGCGCCATCGTTGACCCCCAGGCGATCGGCTTCGGACTTGGCCAGCGCCACGTAGGCCGCGGGAATGCGTTCTTGTACCGGAGCGGCCTTGGAAGAGTTCTCTTCGCTGCCGAGCAGGTGGAAGAACGGCACGACCTGCCAGGTACCCTGGGCCGGGTTGAAGGCGCGAGGCACATTGGCGAACCAGTTCAGCGCATCACCCGTGCTTTCGATCAGGCGGGTGCCTGGGTCGCCAGCGCGGATGTGACCACCGACTTCGTCCTGGAACTTGTTCCAGGCTTGCGGCGAGTTCCAGCCCGGGGACCAGGCGAATGGCACTTGCTGACGTGGCTCGACCGAACCCGAGTAACCTTCCATGGAGAAGGCGAACGCGGTGTCGTTGTCTTGCGGGGTGCGCGGCTCGTGCACGCTGATGTCGGCGCGCATGGCGGTCCGGCCGGAGTAACGCAGCGGCTCACGGGCGAGTTTCATGCCCTTGATGCGGAACGCGGCGGACGGGGCGGCATCGACGATGCGTGCCAGTTGCGGCGTGCTGGAAGCGACGGCAGCGGTCACGTGGTCGAGCTGGGTCCAGTCGATTGGCTGGTTCAGCAGGGTGGCGCGCAGGGCGTGCAGCCAGCGCCAGCCTTCGTGGACCAGGATGCTGGCGTCCATGTACTTCGGATCGAACACCTGGAAGAAGCGCTGGGCGCGACCTTCCTGGCTGACGAGGGTGCCATCGCCTTCGGCGAAGCTGGCAGCTGGCAGGACCAGGTGCGCGCGATCACTGGTGGCGGTCTTCTGATGGTCAGCGACGATCACTACTTTCGCGGCGCTCAGCGCTGCATCGACCTTGGCCTTGGTGGTGCGGGTGTACAGGTCGTTTTCCAGCACGACGATGGCGTCGGCCTGGCCGTCGATGACTGCTTGCAGGGCTGCATCGACCGATTCGCCACCGAGCATGGCCAGGCCGAGGCTGTTGGCCTCTGGCACGATCAGGCTGATGGAGCCGTTCTTCTCGCGCAGCTTCAGCGCCTTGGCGATGTTCGCGGCAGCTTCGATCAGCGCCTTGGAGCCCAACGAGGTGCCGGCAATGATCAATGGACGCTTGGCCGCGAGCAGGGCGTCGGCGATGCGCTTGGCCAGTTCGAGGGCTTCGCTGTCCAGGCCTTCAACGGCTGGAGCGCTGGCGTCGAGGGCGTGAGCCACGGCGAAACCGATGCGGGCCAGGTCGTCGGGCGCGGCGTGTACGCACTCTTCGGCGATGTCGTCGAGCTTGGTCTCAGCGATGCTGGCGATGAACAGCGGGTTCAGCGCGTGCTGGCCGATGTTCTTCACGGCGGCGTCGAGCCAAGGCTGGACGCGCATGGCGTCGGCCATGTCTTCAGCCTTGCCCTTGACCGATTGACGCAGGGACAGCGCCATGCGGGCGGCGGTCTGGGTCAGGTCTTCACCGAGGACGAAGATCGCGTCATGGTCTTCGATGTCACGCATGTTCGGCACTGGCAGCGGGCTGTCGTTCAGCACTTGCAGGACCAGGCGAATACGCTCCAGCTCAGCGGCTTCGATACCGCTGTAGAAGTGCTCGGCGCCGACCAGCTCGCGCAACGCGTAGTTGCTTTCGAGGCTGGCCCGCGGCGAACCGATACCGACGATGTTGCGACCGCGCAGCAGGTCGGCGGCTTTATCCAGCGCTTCGTCGAGGCTCAGCTTGGCACCATTGGCCAGCAGAGGCTGACGCGGGCGGTCTTCGCGGTTGACGTAGCCATAACCGAAACGGCCACGGTCGCACAGGAAGTACTGGTTCACCGAACCGTTGAAACGGTTCTCGATGCGTCGCAGTTCGCCGTAGCGCTCACCTGGGGAGATGTTGCAACCGCTGGAGCAGCCATGGCAGATGCTCGGCGAGAACTGCATGTCCCACTTGCGGTTGTAGCGCTCGGAGTGAGTCTTGTCGGTGAACACACCGGTCGGGCAGACCTCGGTGAGGTTGCCGGAGAACTCGCTTTCCAGGGTGCCGTCTTCAACGCGACCGAAGTACACGTTGTCGTGGGCGCCGAACACGCCCAGGTCGGTGCCGCCGGCGTAGTCTTTATAGAAGCGCACGCAGCGGTAGCAGGCGATGCAGCGGTTCATCTCGTGGGAAATGAACGGGCCCAGTTGCTGGTTCTGGTGGGTACGCTTGGTGAAGCGGTAACGGCGCTCGTTGTGGCCGGTCATTACCGTCATGTCTTGCAGGTGGCAGTGACCGCCTTCCTCACAGACCGGGCAGTCGTGAGGGTGGTTGGTCATCAGCCATTCAACAACGCTGGCGCGAAAGGCCTTGGACTCTTCATCGTCGATGGAGATCCAGGTGCCATCAGTGGCAGGGGTCATGCAGGACATGACGATACGACCGCGGGTGTCGTTCTCGTCGGTGTACTGCTTGACCGCGCACTGGCGGCAAGCGCCAACGCTGCCAAGGGCGGGGTGCCAGCAGAAGTAAGGAATATCGAGGCCTAGCGACAGACATGCCTGTAACAGGTTGTCTGCCCCGTCGACTTCGAGCGCTTTGCCGTCTACGTGGATAGTGGCCATGGTTCAAAGTTCTTCGTTGGCCCGGTGTCAGCGGGCGTGGCTAATGGAATCTTGTCATTCGCGTGAGTCAAAACAGCCGCGGGCGGCGTCATCACACGAGAAGGCGAAGGGCACGGACCCTTCGCCTTGTTAAGCGTTACGCGCCGATTACGATCGGCCTTGCCAGGGGCGGGACGGCGGCGCTGATAGGCGCGATGCCGGCTTCGAACTCTGGACGGAAGTATTTGATAGCGCTGCCCAATGGCTCCACGGCACCCGGTGCGTGAGCACAGAAGGTCTTGCCTGGGCCGAGGAAGCCGACCAGACCCAGCAGGGTCTCGATGTCACCGGGCTGGCCTTCGCCTTTCTCGATAGCCATCAGCAGCTTGACGCTCCATGGCAAGCCATCGCGGCAAGGGGTGCAGAAACCGCACGACTCACGGGCGAAGAACTGTTCCATGTTGCGCAGCAGGGACACCATGTTGACGCTGTCGTCCACCGCCATGGCCAGGCCGGTACCCATACGGGTGCCCACCTTGGCGATGCCGCCGGCGTACATTTGTGCGTCCAGGTGTTCCGGCAGCAAGAAGCCGGTACCGGCGCCGCCTGGTTGCCAGGCCTTGAGCTTGAAGCCGTCGCGCATGCCGCCAGCGTAGTCTTCGAACAGTTCGCGGCCGGTAACGCCGAATGGCAGCTCCCACAGGCCCGGGTTCTTGACCTTGCCGGAGAAGCCCATGAGCTTGGTGCCCATGTCTTCGCTGCCTTCGCGGGCCAACGATTTGTACCAGTCCACGCCGTCGGCAATGATCGCCGGCACGTTGCACAGGGTTTCAACGTTGTTCACGCAGGTCGGCTTGCCCCACACGCCTACGGCGGCAGGGAAGGGTGGCTTGGAGCGCGGGTTGGCGCGACGGCCTTCGAGGGAGTTGATCAGTGCGGTTTCTTCACCGCAGATGTAACGCCCGGCGCCGGTGTGCACGAACAGCTCGAAGTCAAAGCCTGAGCCGAGGATGTTTTTACCCAGCAGGCCAGCGGCCTTGGCTTCTTCCACGGCACGGTTGAGGTGCTTGGCGGCGGTGGTGTATTCGCCACGCAGGAAGATGTAGCCACGGTAGGTTTTCAGCGCGCGGGCGCTGATCAGCATGCCTTCGATCAGCAGATGGGGCAGTTGCTCCATCAGCATGCGGTCTTTCCAGGTGTTGGGCTCCATTTCATCCGCGTTGCACAGCAGGTAGCGGATGTTGATGGATTCGTCTTTGGGCATCAGGCCCCACTTCACACCCGTGGGGAAGCCCGCACCACCGCGACCCTTGAGGCCGGCGTCTTTCACGGTCTGGACGATGTCGTCCTGGGCCATGTCGGCGAAGGCCTTGCGTGCCGCGGCGTAACCGTTCTTGGCCTGGTACTCGTCGAGCCATACGGCCTCGCCGTCGTCACGCAGGCGCCAGGTCAGCGGATGGGTCTCTGCCGAGCGCTTGATGCGGTTGGCCGGGCCGAAGGAAGTCAGGGTCATACGTAGCCCTCCAACAGTTTGGCAACGCCAGCAGGCTGTACGTCACCGAAAGTGTCGTCGTCGATCATCAACGCCGGCGCCTTGTCGCAGTTGCCGAGGCAGCAGACAGGCAGCAGGGTGAAACGACCGTCGGCAGTGGTCTGGCCGAGGCCGATCCCCAGTTTGCTCTGGATTTCACTGACCACCGACTCATGGCCGCCGATGTAGCAGACCATGCTGTCGCAGACGCGAATGATGTGGCGGCCCACTGGCTGGCGGAAGATCTGGCTGTAGAACGTCGCCACGCCTTCAACGTCGCTGGCCGGGATGCCGAGGATCTCGCCGATGGCGTACAGGGCGCCATCGGGCACCCAGCCACGTTCCTTCTGGACGATCTTCAGGGCTTCGATCGACGCCGCGCGCGGGTCTTCGTAGTGATGCAACTCGTGCTCGATGGCCGAGCGCTCGGTTTCACTCAAGGTGAAACGGTCTGTCT
>NZ_JBIUWJ010000030.1:0-83061 GCF_044743405.1 Pseudomonas sp. NPDC087626 | reverse complement strand
GAGCCTTTTGCTTACTTTTGGGCTCCTCCAAAAGTGAGCCGCTGTAAAAGCGGAACCATAGGAGGCCGTTACCGCAAAAATGGATATGTACTCGGCCGAATCCAACACCTCCGGTAGGCCCACAGGCCGCCACAAAGCTGTGTAGATACCTACGCCCATCGCGGGCTAGCGGCATGTCAGGCACCATCAATCCTTCTCGGTCCCCCCTCCCGGGGTAATCACCTGGACGCTCATGCGTGGCGTCGCCAGGTCCAGGCCGGCCTCGTCCATATGGCGCTTGAGCGACAGGTTGAACGCCCGTGACACTTCCCACTGCTTGATCGGCGCGGTCTTGAACCGGGCGCGCAGGATCGCACTGCCGGACTCGAAACTCTCGACGCCCTGGATCTCCAGCGGCGACCAGATGTTGCGGCGTTGCAGCGGATCGTTACGGATTTTCTGGCCGACGTCGCGCATCAGTTTGATCGCTTCGTCGATTTCCATGTTGTAGGGCACCGCCACGCGGAAGATGGCGTAGCCGAACTCGCGCGAGTAGTTCTTGATGCTTTTGATTTCGCTGAACGGGATGGTGTGGACGATGCCGTCGATGTCCCGCAGGCGTACGGTGCGGATGGTCAGGCCTTCGACAGTGCCCAGGTGGCCGCCGACGTCGACGTAGTCGTCGATGGCCAGGGAGTCCTCGATGATGATGAACAGCCCGGTGATCAGGTCGGCCACCAGAGACTGGGCACCAAAACCGATGGCCAGGCCGATGACACCGGCACCGGCCAGCAGCGGGGTGACGTTCATGCCCATGTTGGCCAGGGCGACGATCAGCGCGATGATGAAAATCGCCACGAACAGCACGTTGCGAATCAGCGGCATCATGGTCTGCGCACGGGCATTGGCCAGGCCTTTGCGCGAGCGGGTGAGGGCGTGGTGCACGGCGGTGTCGCTGAGGATCCAGATCAACCAGGCGAAAATCAGGGTGCCGGCCAGGCTGAACAATTTGACGCTGACGTCATGGCCTTCGCCTTCGGTGAAGCGGATCAACGACATGCCCCAGACCCGCAGGCCCAGTTCGATGAACACCAGCCAGATCGCCAGGTGCACCAGGGTGTAGCAGAAGCTCTTGAGGCGTTCGGAGTACAGCGCGTGGCGCTTGGCCCCGCGTTGCGGTTTGAGGGAATGCCGGCGAACCAGGCCGTTGATGACCATGCACACCACCAGCAGCACGGTGCAGATCAGCGCCTGGCGCAGGGCGGTGCTGGTGTCGCCTGCCGAGACGAAGGTGGCAAACAGGGAGATGCCCACCAGCACCAGGGCTGGCAGGTACCAGAAGGTACCGAGGATCTCGATCGTGTCGCTGAGGGCGCGGCGGGTCAGGCGTCGCGACAGCGGCTGGTTGCGGATCAGGTGCGCGATGGGACGACGGAAACGCAGGATGAACAGGCCGGTAGACAGGGCGGCCAGTACATTGGCCACGGTGGCGGTGGCGTGGGCCAGGTGAATCCCCAGGCTGGCCACCAGCCTTGGGTCGTTCAAGGCTTCGCCGAATGCGGCAAAGCTGCCGATCAGCCACAGCGGGCGGAAGGCCTGGTGCCGCAGGATGTACAACGCGCGGTGGCGGTGCGGACCATCGAGCAGGGAAAAGGCAATCACGCAGACTGCCGAGAAGCAGGTCCCCACGACCAGTGCATAGGCCAGCACCATCGCCAGGTACTTGCCCAGGGAGGGCGGCAGGGCGTAGCTCATGTAGACGGTGATCACCAGGGCGATCAGCCAGGGCCCGAGCTTGCGCAGGGCGAAGCGCACCAGGTCCCAGGTCCGGGGATGTTGTGGCAGCTCTTCGGTCAGGCCGAAGCGCATGCGCAAGCGGTGGCTGAGCCAGATCAGGGCCGCGGCGAGCAGGCTCCAGAGCATCAGCACCACGGCAAAGCCAAAGATGATCGGCAGCCACTCGCTCGCCGGCAGCATCAGGCTGCTGAATTCTTCCTTGGCCTGGTCAAATTCGGCGCTCCAGCGGGTGATCGGGCTGTCGGCGCCGGTGAGTTGTTTTTCCAGGCTCGACAGGGTGCCGCCGATCAGGCCCAGCACGCCTTCTTCCGCGGGTGGCTGGGCCTTTTTCGTGGCGTCGCGCAGTTTTTTCAGGTCGGCCAGCAGCTTGGCCCGTTGCTGGTCGTTTTCCAGCGACTTGATCACTTCGTCCAGCGATTGCCCCAACGGCTCGTTCGCTTGCGGCTGGGTTTTGCTGGAGCTGCCGAGCAGGCTCGGCAAGCCGACCGCCTGGGCCGACGCCACGGGCAGCAACAGCAGCAGGCAAATGAACAACGTGGACGGCAGGGCGAACAGGCGAGCAAACACTAGGCGGTCAACCTCAACAGGTGCAGGTTGACCGAGTGTACGAGCGGGGCAAAGCCAATGCGAGCGTGGCGGGTGCTTTTATTCGTTGAGCTTGGCGAGGATCTTGATGACCACGGTGGCGAGAATCACCAGCATGCCGATCCACATCGAGAACACGCCGGCGTTCTTGTCGCGAAAGTTGAAGCCGATGGCCAGCAGGATCATCCCCGACAGGATCGGAATGAGCATGGAGTTGAACAAAGACATCGAGATCATGGCGACAGCCTTAGAAAGGTACAGGTTTAAGTTTAGGTGGCTTTTGCGTCAACGGGCGTGATGAATGTCAACGCCAGGGCAATTCGCGGCGAGGGCACCAGCACCCTCGCCGTGACGGGTCATGGCAATTCGCGGCAGGCGTAGAACGCGCTCAGCACTTTGACCAGGTGCACCAGGTCGTGGCTGCCGCACAGTTCGCGGATCGAGTGCATGGCGAACGTCGGCAGGCCGATGTCCACGGTTCGCACGCCCAGGTGGCTGGCGGTGATCGGGCCGATGGTCGAGCCGCAACCCATGTCACTGCGCACCACGAAGCTCTGCACGGGTACTTCTTCGGCCATGCACAGGTGGCGGAAGAAACCGGCGGTTTCACTGTTGGTGGCGTAGCGCTGGTTGCTGTTGACCTTGATCACCGGGCCGGCATTGAGTTTCGGGCCATGGTTGGCGTCGTGCTTGTCGGCGTAGTTGGGGTGCACGCCGTGGGCATTGTCGGCCGAGATCAACAGGGATTTCTGGATGGTGCGCACGAACTCCTCACCTTCGGGCAGCAGGCGGCGCAGGGTCTGCTCCAGCATCGGGCCGTCGGCACCGCAGGCCGAGCAGGAGCCGACTTCTTCGTGGTCGTTGGCGACAAACACGCAGGTCTCGTCAGTCTCGGCGCTCAGCAGCGCTTGCAGGCCGGCGTAGCACGACAGCAGGTTGTCCAGGCGCGCACCGGCAATGAAATCGCCGTGCAGGCCAATCACCGCAGCACTTTGGGTGTCGTAGAAGCTCAACTCGTAGTCCAGCACCACGTCGGCATTCAGGCCGTGTTCCAGGGCCAGTTGGTTGGTGAGCACGGCGCGGAAATCGACGCGCTCGTCACCGGCAAATTGCGCGAGGATCGGCGGCAGTTCGGTCTGCGCGTTGATCGCCCAGCCCAGGTTGGCCTCACGGTTGAGGTGAATGGCCAGGTTGGGAATGGTGGCGATCGGCGCCTTGAAGTCGATCAACTGGCTTTCGACCTTGCCGTCGCGGCGGAAGGTCACGCGTCCGGCCAGCGACAGGTCGCGATCGAACCAGGGGGCAAGCAGCGCGCCGCCATAGACTTCGACGCCCAGTTGCCAGAACCCCTGGCGTTGCAGTTCAGGTTGCGGCTTGACCCGCAGGCACGGGCTGTCGGTATGGGCGCCGACCATGCGAATGCCGTCGTACAGCGGCGAGTTGCGGCCCAGCTTGATGGCCACGATCGAGGAGTCGTTACGGGTTACGTAGTAACGACCGTTGGCTTCGGTAGTCCAGGACTCGCGCTCGTCAAGGCGCTGATAGCCCGCCGCTTCCAGGCGCTGGACCAGGCTGGCAGTGGCATGAAAGGGGGTAGGGGAGGCCTTGAGGAAGTCGATCAGGCCTTGGTTCAACTCTTCGCGCATAAGTAGCTCCAGACAGCAGTGCCGCGAGTTTAACGTATTGGCCACACGCATTGGGCAAGTGCGTGTGGCGCACGGCAATCGACTCGCGACACGGGATCAATGTGCCAAACGCTTGCGCAGGTAGGCAATGATGGTTTGTTCGTCCGCCGACTTTGCCGGCTTGGGCAGGTGTTTCGGCCAGCGTCCCTGGTCGGGGCCGAAGAACTGCTTTCGCGTGCCTTCGTCCCAACGCAGAATCTCCCGCGAAGCCGACTCCCACCATTCATGACGACACACTTCGTAGTACGGGTGCTCGGGGGCGGCACTGCCATAGAGCAACGCACGGCCGACCTTTTTCACCGCACCACGCTTGTTGCGCAGCTTCCACTTGATGCGCAGGCGCTGCCACGGCGAGGGGATCGGTTTGCAGCGGGGCACCTCGGTGCACAGCGTGGGCAGTTCGGCGCGGAAGCGTTCGCCATGCAGGCTGAAGAAGTGCTTTTGCATGGCATGGAAAAAGCCCTTCTCGGCGAAGTAGTGGTAGATGTAGCGGTTGGCTTCATGCACCGGCTTGTCGCGCATGGCGAAGGACAGGGCGATCTGTTCGATGGTGTGGATATCGAACCCATCGCGGGTCCACTCGTCGATCAACTCGATGCTGCGTTCAAGCAAGGGGCTATCGCTGTCGGTGACGCCACACAGGCCACTGTTGTACAGCTTGAACCCGTTGTCAGGCGTGACCCCGTGGGCTTGCAGGCAAGTGCCCAGCTTGAGGTAGTCCGCGCGTTCGCAGACAGTGCGCCAGTCGTACTCGAAGCGATCCATCACGTACTGGCCGGGGCCAATGTGCTCGAACACCCGCAGGGGGTTGTCGAGGAACAGCGTGTCGGTGTCGACGAACAGGGTCTTGTGCGCCAGCGTCAGGCCGTAGGCAATGGCGCAGGCCTTGCGCCGGTGGTGATAGCCGTTGCTGCCCTGCCAGGCGGTCATGATCTCATCGCTCAGGGCGATGGTTTCGACCGGCCAGCCGGCGTAGTCCTGCGGGCGATCGGTGAGGACGCGGATGCACAGCGGCTCGGCCTTTTTCAGTTGGGCCAGCGCCGTGAGGATGCTGAACTTGGCTTCGCGCCGGTACACGTCCTTGTCGCCGTAGACCAGATAGAGCAACTGCTGCGGCGCTTTCTCAAGGGGCGTCGACGGTTGTGGGGAGTCAGGCGTCATCGGTCCAGGCGTCCTTCAGGTTTCGACGGGTTGCTTGAAAGGGCTTCAAGGCGCTCAAAAGGGTGCCGGGCACTCAAAGCGCAGGCGTTCACCACTTTGCGGGTGGGTAAAGCTCAGCATGCTGGCGTGCAGGCACAGCCGAGGATACGCCGCCAGGGCTTGGGGGTGGGCGTACAGCCCGTCGCCCAACAGCGGATGGCCGATGGAGAGCATGTGCACGCGCAATTGGTGCGAGCGACCGGTAATCGGCGTCAGCTCCACCCGGCACCAGTCACCACAGCGCTCCAGCACGCGCCAGAAGGTCAGCGCATGTTTGCCGAACTCGTGGTCGACCACGTGGCGTGGTTTGGTCGGTGGGTCGTAGCGCAGCGGCAGATCGATACTGCCACTGTCCAGTTCCGGTTGGCCCCAGCACAGCGCCGTGTAGGCTTTTTCGGTTTCACGGTCGTGAAATTGCCGAGACAGTTCACGATGGGTATCCGGGTCGCGGGCCAGCAGGATGATCCCCGAGGTTTCCCAGTCCAGGCGATGGACGATACGCGCTTCCGGGTAGCCGTTTTCCTGCAGGCGAGTAATCAGGCAGTCCTTGTTGTCGTCGGCGCGGCCAGGCACCGAGAGCAGCAGGGTAGGCTTGTTCACCACCAGGACGGCGGCGTCCTGGTGGAGGATGTGGATATTGGACAACGGCATTAAAACAGCCTCGTAACAAACGCCAACGGCGACTCAGGCCCCTCCAGCAAACCTGGGGGACCTGAGCCGCCGTGGCTCCAGCCGGATCGACTCAGCGATCTGGCAGGGTGATATTGAGTTCCAGAATCGAGCAGCTGCCCTGGTTTTCCAGTGCAACATGCACGTCGTCGGACCCGATATTGACGTACTTGCGGATCACCTCGACCAGTTCCTTTTGCAAGGCTGGCAGGTAGTCAGGGGTGCTGCGCTGGCCGCGTTCATGCGCCACGATGATCTGCAGACGCTCTTTCGCTACCGACGCGGTGCTGGTTTTTTTGCTGGCGCGAAAGAAGTCAAAAAGATTCATTATCTACCTCCAAAAAGGCGCTCGAAGAATCCCTTCTTCTCAACATCAAGGAACCGGTGTTCCACGGTTTTGCCCAACAGACGATCGACGGCATCGCTGTACGCCTTACCGGCGTCGCTCTGGTCGTCGAGAATCACTGGCACGCCTTGGTTGGAAGCCTTGAGTACGGCTTGCGACTCTGGAATCACGCCAAGCAGGGTGACGGCCAGAATCTCCTTGACGTCTTCGACGCCAAGCATTTCGCCGTTGCTGACGCGCTCAGGGTTGTAGCGAGTCAACAGCAGGTGTTCCTTGATCGGGTCTTCGCCGTTTTCGGCGCGTCGCGATTTGCTGGCCAGCAGGCCCAGCATGCGGTCCGAGTCACGTACCGAGGACACTTCCGGGTTGGTCACGACAATCGCTTCATCAGCGAAGTACATGGCCAGGTGGGCGCCTTTCTCGATGCCCGCCGGGGAGTCGCAGACCACGAATTCGAAATCTTCCTTGAGTGCCATCAGCACCTTTTCCACGCCTTCGACGGTCAGCGCGTCTTTGTCGCGGGTCTGACTGGCTGCCAGGACGTAGAGGTTCTCAAGGCGCTTGTCCTTGATCAGGGCCTGCTGCAGGTTGGCTTCGCCATTGACCACATTGACGAAGTCATACACTACGCGACGCTCGCAACCCATGATCAGGTCGAGGTTACGCAGGCCGACGTCGAAGTCGACGATGACTGTTTTGTGACCACGCAGAGCGAGGCCGGTACCGATAGCGGCGCTGGTGGTGGTCTTACCCACACCACCCTTGCCGGATGTAACCACGAGAATCTTGGCCAAGGTGTTTCACCCCTAAGGAAAAAGGACTTTTAGCCCCGAAAAACATCTCTTGAAAACTACTGCAGTCGGACAGCCTTGGCTGGAATCGGGCCTGGGGCAGGGTTTACCTCCGGTAAACACCGCTCTATGCCATTTTCCTACTTCGTTTGAGCCGTTTTCACTACGTTTTAGAGATGCTTGGAAAATGCGGCAGTATCCGTTAAAGCCGAATGATGTTCAACACGTCGCCCGACAGGCTGACTTGTACGCCGGCCCCCCAGAGCGGGTCGCGACGAAGATCTTCGGAAACCTTGTAATGACCGGCGATGGACAGCAGTTCAGCGCTCATTTGCTGGCAGAAAATCCGTGCCTTGGTGTCGCCTTTGACCCCGGCCAGCGCACGACCGCGCATCGGCCCGTATACATGGATGTTGCCATCGGCCAGAAGTTCCGCCCCCGGGCTGACCGAGGACACCACCACCAGGTCGCTGCCCTGGGCGTAGATCTGCTGGCCGCCACGTACTGGCGAAGTGATGATGCGCGTCGGCTTGATGCTCGGCTCCGGTGGTTTTTCCGGTTTTTTGCGCACTTCACCTTCCAGCGGTTCAAGGGCGCGCTCGCGGGCACCCGACGGCGGTAACACCGGCAGGTCGACGGCAATGGCCGCGGCAATGTCCTCGATACGGCTGGCGCGGATGGCCAGGGTACGCAGGCCATGGTGGCGACATACGCGCATCAGGGCCGGCAGGTCCACCGAGCCTTCACTGGCCGGTAGCTTGTCCAGGGCCAGCACCAGCGGGGCGTTGCTGAAGAAATTAGGTGCCAGAGCTACCTTTGCAGCCAGCTGCCGGTCGAGGATTTCCAGGTCATTGCGGGCCAGCTCCAGCACCGTAATGGCGAGCATGCTGCCCTTCAACTGGAACACGGGATCTTGGTCTAGCAGTTCGGTTTGGCTCATGGTTGGCATACAACGGCTTGTCACTAAAAGTGCCGAGACTTATAACGAGAACGCCCGCAGCCCGCAAGCAGGGTCGAACCGATGTAGAATGCGCGACCTTGTTGTCCGTCCGGAATCGTTAATGGATCGCCCGCAATTTCGAGCTGCATTTCTTTCGCCACGTTTTTGGCCGCTATGGTGCGGTCTAGGGCTGCTGTGGCTGGTTGTCCAGTTGCCGTATTCGTGGCTGTTGCGCATTGGTCGTGTGCTGGGGGCCGGCATGTATCGGGTCGCCAGCGACCGTCGGCGCATCGCCAAACGTAACCTTGAGCTGTGTTTTCCCGAGAAAACTCCCGACGAACGCAAACGTCTGCTCAAGGAAAACTTCGCCTCCACCGGCATTGCCTTCTTTGAAATGGCCATGAGTTGGTGGTGGCCACGCGAGCGCCTGGCGCGCCTGTCCCATATCGAAGGCCTGGAGCATCTCAAGCAGGCCCAGCGCGATGGCCAGGGCGTGATCCTGATGGCCTTGCACTTCACCACCCTGGAAGTCGGCGCGGCGCTGCTGGGCCAGCAACACACCATCGATGGCATGTACCGCGAGCACAAGAACCCGCTATTCGATTTCATCCAGCGTCGTGGCCGCGAGCGGCATAACCTCGACTCCCTGGCGATCGAGCGCGAGGACGTGCGTGGCATGTTCAAGCTGCTGCGCGCAGGCCGGGCGATCTGGTATGCACCGGACCAGGACTACGGCGCCAAGCAAAGTATCTTTGTGCCGTTGTTTGGCATTCTCGCGGCCACGGTGCCGGCCACCAGCAAGTTTGCCAAGCTGGGCAAGGCGCTGGTGGTGCCGTTCACCCAGGAACGCCTGGCCGATGGCAGCGGTTACCGCCTGGTGATCCACCCGCCGTTCAGCGATTTCCCGGGGGCCAGCGACGAAGCCGACTGCATCCGCATCAACCAGTGGATCGAAAGCGCCGTCAGCGCCTGCCCCGAGCAGTACCTGTGGGCGCACCGGCGCTTCAAGAGCCGGCCGCCGGGCGAGCCGAAACTCTACGACAAGCGTGGTTGAGCCCGCGACGGCCTACCGTCAATAACCAGCACCAGGGAGTGTGGCGATGAGTTCGGCTGAACCGGTGACAGGCTTGATTCTTTCCGGCGGCGGGGCTCGGGCGGCGTACCAGGTAGGCGTATTGGCGGCCATCGCGCAACTGTTGCCGGCCGGCGCGGCCAATCCGTTCCCGATAATCGTCGGCACCTCGGCTGGGGCAGTCAATGCGGTCAGCCTGGCCGCCGGGGCCATGGACTTCACGGCCGCCATCGAACGCCTGACCGCGTTCTGGCAGGGCTTTCGCAGCCATCAGGTGCTGCGCAGCGACTGGCCCGGTGTGATTAGCCAGGCCAGTCGTTTTGTCACCCACAGTCTGCTGGGGATCGGCGCCAAGGTGCCGGTGGCGCTGCTCAACAGCTCGCCCTTGAGTGATCTGCTCCACACCAGGCTGGACCTGTCGGGCATCGATCAGGCCATCGCGCAAAAACAACTGCACGCTGTGGCCGTCACCGCCTTTGGCTATGAATCCGGACAGGCGGTAACCTTTTATCAGGGCGGTCGCAGCATCGACCCCTGGCTGCGGCACCGGCGCATCGGCGTGCCGACCCGGTTGAGCGTCGAGCACCTGCTGGCCAGTTCGGCCATTCCCCTGTTGTTTGCACCCGTGAAAATCGGCAATGAGTACTTCGGCGACGGCGCGGTACGCCAGTCGGCGCCGATCAGCCCGGCGTTGCACCTGGGGGCGAGCCGGGTGCTGGTAGTGGGTGTCAGTGGCAACCCGCGCGGCGTCGATCCCGACACCTCCCTGCGCACCTACACCGGCCAGCAGCCGTCCTTGGCGCAGATCGGCGGGCACATGCTCAACAGCACCTTCATTGACAGCCTGGAAAGCGACATCGAGTTGTTGCAACGCCTGAACCAGTTCAGCCACTTGCTGCCCGATGGCACGCCAACCCGCGCCCTGGGTGTGGCACCGGTAGAGGTGTTGGTGATTGCGCCGAGCCAGCCGATCGACGAGATCGCCGCACGGCACCGCCAGGAATTGCCGGCGGCACTGCGCCTGTTCCTGCGCGGCCCGGGGGCAACCAAGACTAGCGGGGCAGGGGTGTTGAGTTACCTGCTGTTCGAGGCGGGATACTGCAGCGAGCTGATCGAACTCGGCCGGCGCGATGCCTTGGCCAAGCGGGAGGAGTTGTGTCGGTTTCTTGGGGTGCGGGAGCCGGTGATTCCGGCCTGACAGGCATCGCCCTTCACCCGCCTACGATGCGCGTTGGCGGGTGAAGGGTGATGCCGGTTGGTCAGTCCAGACTCAGAAGTGCACCTTGACCAGGAAGCTGGTCACGCTCTGATCGGTCTTGAAGCCTTGGCTGTCTTCAATCCCGTATTTGTTTTTCCAGTAGTCATACTCGACACCGACGTACAACTGCTTCTCGCCCAGGTTCAGGGCCTTGCCCAGGTCGTATTTGACCTGTGGGTTGAAGTGCAGGTTGGCGTGGTATTCGCCTTTGCTGTTGACGTCGTTGTCGACCACCCAGTCCATGAAACCGTCGATCAGCACATCGGAGCCGCCGACAGGGATGGTGTAGGACCACACAGGGGTGATCTGCCAGACATCGTCACCCGGACGGTCGCCTTCAGTGTGGCGGTTGTAGAAGTTCAGCTGGAAGTAGTCGAAGCCTGGAATGGCCAGGTCGAAGCCCGGACCGATCAGGTAGGACTCGGTGTCGTCTTCGCCAAACTCGTAGGTCATGGCCAGCAGCACGTCCTTGATTGGGCCAAACTCGAACTTCTGGTCGAAGATCTTGTTGAATGACAGGCGCGGCTGGAGCTCACCGTAGTGGGTGTTCTCACCGGCGAAGGCATCTTCTTTGCCGTTGTAGAAGATCTTGTCGATAAAGAAGAAGTTGTCGCCGTACTTCCAGGCGTCGGCGTGCTCGAAGGTCACGGTCTGCTGGATGCGCGGGTTGACTTGAAAGTCTTTGCCGTAGAGATAGGTCAGGCTGTTGTTCTGCCACTGCAGCAGATCGCCGGCCATGGCCTGGCCCCCTGCCAGCAAGGATCCGGCGAGCATCAG
This sequence comes from Pseudomonas sp. NPDC087626, assembly GCF_044743405.1. NCBI lineage: Bacteria > Pseudomonadati > Pseudomonadota > Gammaproteobacteria > Pseudomonadales > Pseudomonadaceae > Pseudomonas > Pseudomonas sp. NPDC087626. The sequence continues at coordinate 71,962 of NZ_JBIUWJ010000030.1, read as the reverse complement.
GCTAGTGCACGTACGTTTCATTCGGTTGCTCCCAAAGTAGGTGTTCCACGTTTTTTTTGACGGCGCTCTGGTGTGGCGCCTTTTTTCAGTGCTGCAAAAACCATCCAATCGGTCAGCTTTACAGCTCTTAGCAAGAGCTGGGCCAAGGCATTTAAAAAGGCAAAAAACGCCTGGTCGGCTGTTCGAAAACAGTCGATCAAGCGTCCATTGGGCTTTTGTCTGTCTAGCCTCGTGACCGTCCAGGGCCGGGATAAGTTGGCTTTCTGGTCAGGAATTAAATCCGGGCTTTTTTTTATACCGGATTCAGACGGCCGCGGAGAATACTGGCTCCCGCGCCACGGCTCAAGCGCCCCGCAACAGCGCACCGGTATCAAACCTGGGGCACCGTTGCGGGCCATTCTAGAAGTGCACCTTGATCAGCAGGCTGGCGGTGTTCTGGTTGGTGTCCAGATTGGCGTTGTCCTCGATGCCGTACTTGTTTTTCCAGTAGCTGTATTCGGCCCCGACGTAGATCTGTTTGGCCGGGCCATTGAGGGCCTTGCCCAGGTCGTACTTGATCTGCGGGTTGAGGTGCAGGTTGGCGTGATAGGTGCCGCGTGAGTTCTGGTCGTTGTCCACGACCCAGTCGAGGTAGCCGTCGATCAGCACGTCGGAGCGGCCGGCGGGAATGGTGTAGGACCAGGTCGGGGTGATCTGCCAGACCCCGTCACCTGGGCGCGGCCCTTCGGTCTGGCGTCGGTAGAAGTTCAGGGTCACGTAGTTGAACCCGGGCACCGCCAGGTCGAAGCCGGGGCCAATCAGGTAGGCTTCGCTTTCGCCTTCGCCATACTCATAGGTCATGGCCAGCAATACGTCCTTGATCGGACCTAATTGCAGTTTCTGGTCGAAGATCTTGCCTGCCGACAGGCGTGGGCTGAACTCGCCGTAAAAGCTGTGGGGGCCTTTGTTGGGGTCTTCCTTGCCGTTGTAGAAGATCTTGTCGACGAACAGAAAGGTGTCACCGTACTTCCAGCGGTCAGCGTGCTCGAAGGTCACGGTCTGCTGGATCGATGGGTTGATCGCGAAATTCTTGCCGTACAGGTAGCTCAGGCTGTTGGTTTGCCACAGCAGCAGGTCGCCGGCCATGGCCTGGCTCGCGGCCAACAGGCTGGTGCCCAACAGTAGGCTTGTGTGTGTACGAATCATCTGTTGCTCCCTTTTTGTTTTTATTTTTGCTCTTGCAGGCAGCCGCCAACCCTGTAGGCGCTGGCAGCCAGCGCCTACAGGGGATGTTGCGTTTGCATCAGTGCGGGTGAGCGGCGCAATCGTTGATGGCAGCCCGTTCGCTGCCACCCAGGATGTTGAACAACAGATTCAGCGTCAGCGCGCTGAGGGTGGCCATGGCAATGCCGCTGTGGGTGATCGGGCTCATCCACAGCGGCAGGTGGGCGAAGAATTCCGGCCGGACCACCGGGATCAGGCCCATGCCGATACTCACCGCGACCAGCAATTGATTGCGCCGGTCGGCGATGTCGGCTTCCTGGAGGATCTTGATCCCGGTGGCCGCGACCATGCCGAACATGGCGATGGCCGCGCCGCCCAGCACTGCCGGCGGGATCGAGGCCACCAGGAACGCGGCCTTGGGCAGCAGGCTCAGGAGGATCAGCAACCCCCCGGCAACGATGGTGACCGAGCGGCAACGCACGCCAGTCATCTGCACCAGGCCAATGTTCTGGGCAAACGAGGAGTGGGTGAAGGTGTTGAGGAAGCCGGCGAAGAATGAGGCGCCGGCATCACACAGCAAGCCGCGACGCAGCATGCGCGGGCAGACTTCCTGGCCGGTGATCTTGCCCAGCGCCAGGAACATCCCGGTGGACTCGACGAAGATGATCACCACCACCAGGCACATCGACAGGATTGGCGCCAATTCAAACTTGGGCATGCCGAAGTGCAGCGGCGTGACGATCTGCAGCCAGGGCGCCTGGGTCATGCCGCTGAGGTCGACCATGCCCAAAAGGCCACAGAGGATGTAGCCCAGGGTCATGCCGATCAGCACCGAAATGTTGACCCAGAACCCGCGCATGAAGCGGTGTACCAACAAGATGGTGCCCAGCACCAGGGCGGCGATGCTGAGGTAGATGGGGGAACCGAATTGTGCGGCGGAACTGCCGCCGCCTGCCCAGTTCACCGCGACGGGGAACAGTGACAAACCGATCGAAGTGATGACGGTACCGGTCACCAAAGGCGGGAAGAAACGCACCACCTTGGACATGAACGGTGCGATCAGCATGCCGAAGAACCCTGCGGCAATGGTCGCGCCGAAGATGCCTTGCAGGCCGATGCCGGGCATGCCGGCCATGGCCACCATGCTGCCGACCGCCGCGAAGCTGGCGCCCATCATCACCGGCATGCGAATGCCCATGGGGCCGATGCCCATTGACTGGACGATGGTGGCGATCCCGGCGACCAGCAGGTCGGCATTGATCAGAAAGGCGATTTCTTCACGACTCAGGCCAGCGGCCTGTCCGATGATCAACGGCACCGCAATGGCGCCGCCGTACATCAACAGAACGTGTTGCAGACCTACCAGGATCAGTTGCAACAACGGCAGGCGCGCGATAGCGGGTGCGTCGGGGATGCGCGCTTCGGATGACACGGACATGCAACACCTCGGATCTTTTTTATTCTTGTGATTTTGTGCAGCAGGGAGGACCGCGGCGCGGCCAATCGCTGGCAAGCCAGCTCCCACAGGATTCAGGTGATCCTTGTGGGAGCTGGCTTGCCAGCGATGCTTTTCGCTACTTAATTGGTCTGGGCTCCCTGCACGATCCAGGCGCCGATCAGGTCACGTTCCTGCTGGGTCATCTGGGTGATGTTGCCCAGTGGCATGATCTGCGTGGTGACTGCCTGGGCTTGAATGCGCGGGGCGTTCTGGCGGATCTGCTCGGGGGTGTCGAACATCACGCCGCCCGGGGCGGCACTGAACAGCGGGCTGGTGGGCTTGGCCGAGTGACAGACCGCGCAGCGTTCCTGGATCACACTGTGCACCTTGTCAAAGCCTGGACCGGTATTGGCTGCCTGGGCCGGGGCTGCAGGAGCAGCGGCTGGCGTGGCCTCAGCCGGTTTCGCACCACCGCCGACGGCGGTTTCCGGCAGCGGCTGGTACTGGATCTGCGCGGGGGCCTTGGCCACTTCCGGGCTGGTCATCGGCGCGGGGCCGGTAACGTACGCCAGGCTGATCATGCCTACGGCCGCGACTGGCAGGGTCCAGGCGAACTTGTGGCTGTCGTGGCGGGTGTTGAAGTAGTGACGCACCAACACCGCCAGCACCGCGATCCCGGCCAGGATCAACCAGTTGTACTGGCTGCCGTAGGTGCTCGGGAAGTGGTTGCTGATCATGATGAACAGCACAGGCAAGGTGAAGTAGTTGTTGTGTCGCGAACGCAGCAGGCCCTTGGCCGGCAGGGCCGGGTCCGGGGTGCGGTTCTCGGCGATCGCCGCCACCAGTGCCCGTTGTGCCGGCATGATGATGCGGAACACGTTACCGACCATGATGGTGCCGATGATGGCGCCCACGTGCAGGTAAGCACCCCGGCCGCTGAACACTTTGCTGAAGCCGTAGGCCGCGCCGATGATCAGGACGAACAGGATGAAACCCAGCAGGGCAGGGCGTTTGCCCAGGGCCGAGTCGCACAGGAAGGAGTAGATGAACCAGCCGGCGAACAGCGAACCGATGCCCAGCAGAACCCCTTCAGGGCCGCTCAGGCTGCTGCCAGGTGCCAACAGGTACAGGGTCGGGTTGGAGTAGAACACCACGCACAGCAGCGCGATCCCCGACAACCAAGTGAAGTAGGCCTCCCACTTGAACCAGTGCAGGTTGTCCGGCATGGTCGGTGGAGCCAGTTTGTATTTCTCCAGGTGGTAGATCCCGCCACCGTGAATCGCCCAGAGATCGCCCGCCAGACCGTTCTTCGGGTTGACCCGATTGAGGTTGTTTTCCAGCCAGACAAAATAGAACGACGCGCCGATCCAGGCGACGCCAGTGATCATGTGAACCCAGCGCACGCTCAGGTTCAGCCATTCGAACAGATGTGCTTCCACAGTCTTTACCTCTCGCCTGTCACTCTGTCGTCGAGTGATCAGACCTTCTCTTATTGGTGGGGGGCAAGGATCAAGCGTTGATCCTCTTTGAAAAAATGCTCATCGCAGTTATTGCCTGTGCCACTGCGATCAACCACCAGGAAGTCATCCCGCTTTTCGATCGTCAGCACCGGGTGGTGCCAGACGCCGCGATGGTAATTAATGCCCTGCCTGCCGTTGGTGACGAAGGCGCGGACCAAGCCTGATACAGGTTCATCGCCAACGGGCGCGACCACGATCAGAAAGGGGTTGCCGAGCAGCGGAATGAAAGCCTGGCTGCCCAACGGGTGACGCTCCAGCATGCAAACGGTCAGAGGCATGTCCTGCGCGTCGGCGCGGAAAATGCTGATGATCGCGTTGTCTTCTGGCTTGGCGGTTTCCACCGTCGCCAGTTTATGGAAGCGCATGGTCGAACCGTTGTTGATCATGAAGTGATCGCTGCCGTCGGTTTCGATTACGTCACCGAAAGGGGCGAAGGCTTCTTTGGTCAGCGGTTCAATCGTCAATGTGCGCATGCTGTTCTTCTTATCCGGATTCTGTGTTGTTGGTTCTATCGTCATCGCTGGCAAGCCAGCTCCCACAGGTTGTGTGTACACCACCATTCCTTGTGGGAGCGGGCTTGCCCGCGATTAGGGGCGACGCTTATTTAGCTACCTTGCCCAGTACACGCAGGCGGCTCACACCACCATCCGGGAATACGTTCAGGCGGATGTGGGTGATCGGGCCCAGGGCCTTGATCTGCTCGGCGAAGGTGTGTTCGGCGTGCATTTCCAGTTTCTGTGCCGGCAACAGTTCGCGCCAGAACAACGACTGGGTTTCGATCTGGCTGTCGGTACCGCCCTTGACGAATGCGCCCTGGATCGAGCAAGTGTCTGGGTAGTTGCCCTTGAAGTGCAGGGTGTCGACGACAATTTTCTCGATCTCGCCCGGGTGGCCCAGGGCGACGATCACCCAGTCATTGCCAGGTGTGCGACGACGGGCAGTTTCCCAGCCATCGCCCATGTTGATCCCGCGGCCTGGGTTGAGGATGTTGCTCATGCGGCCGAAGTGTTCATCGGAGCAGGCCAGGGCACGACCGCCATTCAAGGCAGCAGCCAGGTCAACCTGCTCGTTGTCGCCAACGGCCGACCAGTCGCGGAACGGAATGCCGTACACACGCAGACGGGCCACGCCACCATCAGGGTAGATGTTGAAACGCAGGTGGCTGAACGACTGGTCGTTGTTGATTTCGTGGAAATGGTGGCTATTGCCCTGCAGCTCGACAGCCGACAGGACTTCGGTCCATTGGGTATTTGCGTCCGGCTCACCGGAGGTCAGGAAGCAGGCTTCCAGGGAGGCCGATGGCGGGAAGTTGCCGGTGAAGAATGAAGTGTCGATGTCCACACCCTTGATCGAACCCGGTACACCCAGGCGGATCACAGCGCTGTCGTAGCCTTCGAAGCGCTTGCGGCGCGACTCCCAGCCGTCCATCCACTTGCCGTTGTCATCGAAAACGCCCTCCTTCCATACGGCCGGGGTCGGCTGGAACAGACGGTTGGCGTCGGCAAACCAGTCATCGGTGACCGAGATGATCTTGGTGCCCAGGCGGGCGTCGGCCAGGTTGACGAACTTCTCGAAAGGTACGGCGTAAGCTTTCATTCTTCTTGTCTGCCTTTAATTAGTTGGCTTGGGATGCTTGCCAGGCCCCGGGGCTGTCTCGGCGTTCATGAGCCAGCCTGGGCCGGGATTGCTATAGGGTCAGTAGTCGGAACAACGCGATCTTGTTGATCTGCGCCAACGCGCACTTGAACTCGGTGTCGACCGGGTTGTGGATGCGTGTTTCGAACGCTGCGAGGATCTGATGCCGGTTGCTGCCTTTTACCGCCATGATGAAGGGAAACTTGAACTTGGCTTTGTAGGCGTCGTTCAGCTCGGTGAAGCGAGAAAACTCTTCGGCCGTGCATTGGTGAATACCGGCGCCGGCTTGTTCATTGGTGCTGGCTTCGGTCAGTTGGCCCTGGACGGCAGCTTTGCCGGCCAGGTCCGGGTGAGCGTTGATCAGCGCAAGCTGGCTTGCGTGATCGGCGCTCAACAGGATGTCGCTCATGCGCTGGTGCAGGGTTTCGATCTCGTCGATCGAAGCGTCCTGGCCCAGGTCGAAGGCCTTTTCGGCCACCCATGGCGAATGTTCGTAGATATCGGCGAAAGCGCTGACGAAGGCGTCACGGCTCAGGCTCGAGGGTTTCAGCGTTTGAAAGGTGGTCATTTCGACGCCCCTTGGTACGGGTGGGTTTGTTGCCAGTGGCGAGCGATGTCGACGCGGCGGCTGAACCACACCTGTTCATGACTTTTAGCGTATTCGATAAAGCGCTTGAGCGAAGCCAGGCGCGCCGGACGGCCGATCAGGCGACAGTGCAGGCCGATCGACAGCATCTTCGGCGCCTCGGCGCCTTCGGCGTAGAGCACGTCAAACGCATCCTTGAGGTATTCGAAGAAGTCGTCGCCCTTGTTGAAACCCTGGACCTGGGTGAAACGCATGTCGTTGGTGTCCAGGGTGTAGGGGATCACCAGGTGCGGCTTGCCGGTCGGGTTGTTCGGTTCCCAGTAGGGCAGGTCGTCGTCGTAGGTGTCGCAGTCGTAGAGGAAACCGCCTTCTTCCATCACCAGTCGCCGGGTGTTCGGGCCGGTGCGGCCGGTGTACCAGCCCAATGGGCGCTCGCCGGTGATTTCAGTGAGGATGCGGATGGCTTCGAGCATGTGCTCGCGCTCTTGCGCTTCGTCCATGTACTGGTAGTCGATCCAGCGATAGCCGTGGCTGCAGATCTCGTGGCCGGCCTCGACCATCGCGCGGATCACGTCCGGGTGGCGCTGGGCGGCCATGGCCACGGCGAAGACGGTCAGCGGAATGTCGAATTCCTTGAACAGCTTGAGAATCCGCCAGACGCCGACACGGCTGCCATACTCGTACAAGGACTCCATGCTCATGTTGCGCTCGCCCTGCAGCGGCTGCGCCGAGACCATTTCCGAAAGGAAGGCTTCCGATTCTTTGTCGCCGTGCAGGATGTTGCGCTCGCCGCCTTCTTCGTAGTTGAGCACGAAGGACAAAGCGATGCGGGCATTGCCCGGCCAGTGTGGGTGGGGAGGGTTACTGCCGTAACCGATCAGGTCGCGTGGGTAGTCAGCGCTCACTGCAGTCTTCCTTCTTATTCGAGTTTGCTTATTCGCGATAAGGGGTGGTGTGGCGGCCTGATGGTGAGATGACAGGCTGGCGTCACAGCGATGGAGTGATTGTATACAACTTTATGTGCGCTTTGTAAGCCTGATTTTTTCCATTTTTCATCAACTGTCATCTTCCAGTGCTACTGCAAGAAACCTGCCTGACTGGTCAACTTATGGATGAGAGGTCGTGATTGGCTGTGGTTTTGCGGATAAACCAGGCGAGGCGGGCAGGTCAGGAAGCTTGGGATAAAAAGTCATTATTATTGTGTACAATTTTTATTGAAAGTGTCTTAATCAGCTGCTCGCCGCAACTTTTCGTGCTCCGAAAGGGTGCGGTCTCCTTTTCAACTGACTTCGGGAGGCGCGAGGCCTGACTGCCGTACACGCGGGCAGGCGCGCAGAATCAATGGGACGTTTGACTACACACGTTTTGGATGCAGCACACGGTTGCCCGGGCAGCTCGATCAAGGTCGAGTTGTACCGCGTTGAGGGTTCGCAGCTGGAATTGGTCGCCAGCGCACTGACCAACAGCGATGGCCGTTGTGATGCGCCCTTGTTGCAAGGCGATGACTACCGGTCCGGGGTCTATCAGCTGCAGTTTCATGCCGGCGACTACTACCGCGCCCGCGGTGTCCAGCTGCCGGAGCCGGCGTTCCTGGATGTGGTGGTACTGCGTTTCGGCATCTCGGCCGAGCAGGATCACTACCATGTGCCGTTGCTGATTTCGCCTTATAGCTATTCGACCTACAGAGGAAGCTAGATCCCCCAAGAATCTGCGCAAAAAGCTTCTTTGGTCCTTCGCCCGCTCACACTGCGGGCTTTTTTTCGTCCCGGGAAAAGTGTGGCGCCTGTATGGACGCCATCGCGGGCAAGCCCTGCTCCTACGGTTTTGCAGGGTGATGCAGATCCTGCAGGAGCACGGCTTGCCCGCGATGCTTTTAGCGGCTCAACAGGGAAGCCGCGCCCGCGCCACTGAACAAGCCGGCGCTGATCCGGTTGAACCAGCTTTGCCCCTTGCCGCTGCGCAGGTAGCGCGCGGCACCATGGGCGCCAAGGCCGTAGGCCAGCTTGCAGCACAGGTCGAGCAGGGTCCAGGTGACGATCATGATCAGCAGCTGCGGCAGGAACGGCTGCTGTGCGCTGAGGAACTGGGGCAGGAAGGCGGCGAAGAACAGGATGTCCTTGGGATTGCTCGCCCCCAGGACAAAGGCGCGCCCGAACAGTGCGCGAAAGCGCGGCACAGCGGCCGCCTGGGGCACTTCAGTGGCGTGGGCCGGTTGCCGGGACTGCTGCCAGCTCTGCCAGGCGAGGTAGAACAGATACAGGGCGCCGACGATCTTCAGCGCGCTGAACAGTTGCTCCGAGGCCAGCAGCAACGCGCCAAGGCCCAGGGCCGAGGCGCTCAGCAGGCAGATCGAAGCAAACACCCCGCCGAGAAACGCCGGGTAAGAGCGGCGCAAACCGTAGTTCAGGCTGTTGCTGATCATCAATAACGACAAGGGGCCCGGGATCAGGATCACGACCAGGGCGGCGCCGCTGAACAGCAGCCAGGTTTCCAGACTCATCACTTTCCTCCATATGTGCAAAAGCCCCACCCGACGGGGTGAGGCTGGGTCACGCTTGAAACGCTTACAAGAAAATGAACTTGGCGATAAAGATCGCGCAAAGAACCCACAGGCTTACGGATATTTCCTTGTACTTGCCAGTACCGGCCTTCAGGGCCACGTACGTGATAAAGCCCAGCGCGATACCGTCGGCGACCGAAAAGGTCAGGGGCATCATGATCGCGGTGACGATCGCCGGAATGCTGTCGGTGGCTTCGTCCCACTCGATGTGAGCCATGCCGCCCATCATCAGCATCGCCACATAAATCAATGCACCGGCGGTGGCATACGCCGGAATCATGCCTGCCAGCGGTGCGAAGAACATTGCGGCAATAAATAGCACGCCGACGGTCACCGCGGTAAGACCAGTGCGACCACCCGCAGCCACACCCGCGGCACTTTCCACATAGCTGGTTACTGGAGGCACGCCGACCACCGCACCAAACACGCTGGAGGCACTGTCGGCCTTCATGGCGCGGGAGAGGTTTTCGATCTTGCCGTCCTTACCCACCAGGTTGGCCCGTTGCGCGACACCCATCAGGGTCCCGGCGGTGTCGAACATGTGCACGAAGAGGAACGCCAGCACCACGCTGATCATGCTGACGTTGAACACGCCAGCGACGTTCATGGCCATCCAGGTCGGCGCCAGGCTCGGCGGAGCGGACATGATGCCCTCGTAGTGCACCAGGCCCAGGCCCCAACCGGCCAGGGTCACGGTGATGATGCTGATGAGGATGGCGCCGAAGACCCGGTGATAGCTGAGGATGGCGATCATCAGGAAGCAGATGGCGGCCAGCAGCGGGCCTGGCTCGCGCAGGGAACCGAGCTTGATCAGGGTAGCCGGGCTGTCGACCACGATGCCGGCGGTCTTCAGGCCGATCAACCCGAGGAACAGGCCGACACCGGCCCCCATGGCATAACGCAGGCTCACCGGAATGCTATTGAGCAGCCATTCGCGGATTCGCGAGAAGGTCAGGATCATGAACAACACACCGGAGACGAACACCGCGCCCAGTGCGGTTTCCCAGTTGTAGCCCATGGTCCCGACCACGGTGTAGGTAAAGAACGCGTTCAAGCCCATGCCCGGCGCCAGGCCCACTGGCCAGTTGGCGTACAGCCCCATCAACAGGCAACCCAGCGCCGCGGCGATGCAGGTGGCGACAAAGGCCGCACCGTGATCGATGCCGGCATCGGCCATGATGTTCGGGTTGACGAAGATGATGTAGGCCATGGTGATAAAGGTGGTCAGGCCGGCGATCAGCTCGGTCTTCACCGTGGTGCCATGCACGCTGAGTTTAAACAGGCGCTCCAGCCAGCCGGTGCGTTGGGGCGGCGAGAGATCCAGCGTCGGTGCTTCGGATTTGCGGCTTTCCACAGCGAGTACTCCTCAAGAGTTTTATTGTTATTTCCAGAGCCGGACACAGAGGTGGGCAGCGGCTCTTTGAGGCACTTGCGAATTTGTTGACCTCTTGGTCAGGAACTCGCACGAAGCGAATTATGCTTTTGTATACAAATAAAGCAAATAATGTTTTCGGTTTTGTCGACGAAAAATCTGGCGATAGGGATATATCGCCAGTTGATCCAGACTGAGGGCTCAGTCTGCGAGCGCTTGGGTTTGCCCCAGGGCCTTGTTTACCGCCAGCCAGCCATCTACCGCCGCTTCACCTGCCTCGGCAAACACGCGCTCGAGCAGCTTCACCTGTTCACGGCGCAGCGCGGCTTCGAAGCGCACGCCGTCGCTGGTCAGTTGCAGCAGGCGCTTACGTTTGTCGTCCACGGCCGCCACGCTGTCCACCAGGTGCATTTCCAGCAATTGGCGCAAGGGCATGTTCAGTGCCTGTTTGCTGACGCCCAGTAGCGCGAGCAATTCCTTGACGCTCAAGCTCGGGTAGCGGGCGATGAAAAACACGATGCGCTGGTGCACCCGGCTGAGGCCTCGGCGTTCGAGCATTTCGTCGGCTTTGGCAGTGAAGGCCTGGTAGCCGAAAAAAAACGCTTCCATGGCGGCTTGCTGGGTGCTTTGGGATTTAAGGTCAAGCATATTGACGTATCTGTCCGGGCTGGCGTAATTTCGGTCAACCAGTTTGACTTAATTTCCTTGGCCTTTGCTACCGGTGACCCCCATGGCTTTTTCCGAACGTGTTGCGCGCCTCAAGAGTTCCTTGATCCGTGAAATCCTCGCCGCGGCCCAGCGCCCGGAAGTGATGTCGTTTGCCGGCGGCCTGCCGGCCGAAGCCATGCTGCCAAAGGTGCAGTGGGCCGATATGCCGGTGGCCATGGGCCAATACGGCATGAGTGAAGGCGAGCCGGCGCTGCGTGAAGCGTTGGCGGCAGAGGCGCGTGCCCTCGGCGTACCCTGTGAGGCGAGCCAGGTGTTGGTGGTCAGCGGCTCACAACAGACCCTCGACCTGGCGGCCAAGCTGTACATCGACCAAGGCACGCAGATCCTGCTCGAGGCGCCGACCTACTTGGCCGCGCTGCAAATCTTCCAGCTGTTCGGTGCCGATTGCCTGAGCGTGCCGCTGGAGGCCGACGGCCCCGACCTGGTGAAGCTGCGGGCGCGCCTGGAGCAACATCGGCCGGCGTTCATCTACCTGATCCCGACCTTCCAGAACCCCTCTGCGGTGCGCTACAGCGAGGCCAAGCGCGATGGCGTGGCGGCGTTGCTCGACGAATTCGGCGTGACCCTGATCGAGGATGAGCCGTACCGCGAGCTGACATTCGATGGCGCCAGCGCCACGCCGATTGTCAGCCGCTTGCAGCGGGCCAGTTGGATCTACACCGGCACCGTGTCCAAGACCTTGTTGCCGGGCTTGCGTGTCGGCTACCTGATTGCCAGCCCGGACCTGTTCCCGCATCTGCTACGGCTCAAGCAGTCGGCGGACCTGCACACCAACCGTGTTGGTCAATGGCAGGCCTTGCAATGGATCGGCACCGAGCGCCTGCGTGATCACCTGAGCGAGCTGCGGGATTTCTACCGAGTTCGGCGCGATGGATTCCAGGCGGCGCTGCAGCGGCATTTCAGCGAGCTGGCGGATTGGGAACTGCCGCAGGGTGGTCTGTTTTTCTGGCTGACTCTCAAGCAGCCACTCGACACCCGAACCTTGCTCAAGACTGCACTGGCCAATGATGTGGCGTTCATGCCGGGGGAACCGTTCTTTCCCGAGCCGGATTGCAACCTGGGTCACCTGCGGTTGAATTTCAGCCACATTGACCCGGCGCGCCTGGATGAAGGGCTCAAGCGATTAGCGGCGGTGGTGCGCGAGGGACAGGCGCGGCAGGCGGCGTAAGGGGAAGCTAGACAAGCATAAACCGGCCAATGGGCCGGTTTATGCTTGTCTGGGGTTTGTGTTTCTAGCGCCCAACGATCAGGCCGCGGCGAAACGCTGGTCCAGGTAATCGATGATTACCTTGGACTCATACATCCAGGTGGTCTGGCCGTTTTCTTCGATGCGCAGGCACGGCACCTTGATCTTGCCGCCTTGCTCCAGCAGGGTCTGGCGGTCCTGCTCGTTGTTCTTGGCATCGCGCAGGGCCACCGGCACGTTCAGGCGGCGCAGGGTGCGGCGGGTTTTCACGCAGAACGGGCAGGCGTGGAACTGGTACAGGGTCAGGCCCTTGGCGGCGGCTTCGACCTGGGCCTGGGCGGCGGCAGGGCGCTGCTTTTTACCAGGACGGGTGATGAAGTCGATGAAGATGATCAACTGGCCGAGGCCGACACGAAGCGCTTTGACGAACACGATGTAAGCCTCACGGGGCAAATGGGAATGGCGCGAAGCTTACCTGATTTTTCACGGACGAAAAAAAACCGGCGATGAACGCCGGTTTTCCGGGTGCCGCGTGTTACTTGATCAGGCTGAGAAACTCGCTGCGGGTGGCCGCATTTTCGCGGAACTCACCGAGCATCACCGAAGTGATCATCGACGAATTCTGTTTCTCCACACCGCGCATCATCATGCACATGTGCTTGGCCTCGATCACCACTGCAACGCCCAGGGCGCCGGTGACTTGCTGCACCGCATCGGCGATCTGGCGACTGAGGTTTTCCTGGATCTGCAGGCGGCGGGCGTACATATCGACGATCCGCGCGACTTTCGACAGGCCCAGTACCTTGCCACTCGGAATGTAGGCGACGTGCGCCTTGCCGATGAAAGGCAGCAGGTGGTGTTCGCACAACGAGTAAAGCTCGATGTCCTTGACCAGTACCATTTCGCTGTTGTCGGAGCTGAACAAGGCACCGTTGGTGACTTCTTCAAGTGTCTGTTCATAACCGCGGCAAAGGTACTGCATGGCTTTGGCGGCACGCTTTGGCGTGTCGAGCAGGCCCTCGCGGGACACGTCCTCGCCCAGTTGGCCGAGAATCGCGGTGTAATTCTGTTCCAGGGACATGAAACTACCTGTGGGATTTTACGCAAAGGGCAAGGGTACGGTGGCGGACACGGCGCTGCAAGCGTGACGCGTCAGCTTTACTCGTCGCGGCCTTCCATCATGGTTCGTTTGAGCATCACATACACCGCACCGGCGCCGCCGTGTTTGGCCTGGCAGGAGGTAAAGCCCAGGACCTGTGAATGCTGGCGCAGCCAGGTGTTGACGTGGCTTTTGATCATCGGGCGCTTGCCGTCCAGGCGCACGGCCTTGCCGTGGGTCACGCGCACGCAGCGGATTTCGAATTTTGTCGCTTCGGCGAGAAATGCCCAGAGCGTCTCGCGGGCCTTTTCCACGTTCATGCCGTGCAGGTCGAGGCTGCCTTCGAACGGGATCTGCCCGATCTTGAGCTTGCGCATCTGGCTTTCCTGGACCCCGTCACGTGCCCACATCAACTCGTCTTCCGGACCGACATCGATCACGAATTGGTCGGACAGGCCGTCCACAGCCGCCACGTCGGTACGAATGGTCGCTGCCTGGCGCAGCTTGGCAATTTGCGCGCGGTCAGCCTTGGGCTTACCGGTTTCGGCGCGGTCGTGCTTGATCGGCTTGACGCCTTGGATCGCACTTTTGAACAGGGAAAAATCGTCGTCTTGCATGTCAGGCTCCGCGAAGGGCGGCCAGTTTACCCAAGTCGAGGTGAATCGGGCGCGGCAAAACGCGTCACGCGCGACTCAGTCATGCTTTTTCATCAAATGCGGGGCCATGTTCAGCTCGCGAGGTTGACGCATGCGGCGGCGACAGCGACGCCAGAACGCGACACCCAGGTAGAGCAGCAACAGGCCAATCGCCAGAATGATCGCCGAGCCCAGCGGGCTGGCGTTCAGTTCACCCAGTGCGGGCGGACGACCAAGCAGGCTGGCAGCACCGGCCATTGCCAGCAGCACACCGAGGGTGGCGAGCAGGGCGGCGAATGCAGCGCCGAAACGATAACGCCAGTTGCGTTGCCCTTTGGGGCGCAAGCGGCGAGCGTCAAATCCATCGGATATCTTCATTCCGACCTTCCTCAATGGGTATCGGCCCTTCGACCGGGAGTTGACCGGGTTGTTCCTGAGGCTAAGGCAAATAGAGGAAATGAGAGTCTTTTGCGGATGAGCGGCGATGATCGCCGCTCATCCGCGGGCGATCAGATCAGGTCCCGGGTCTGGGCGAGGGTGGCGAAGTTGTCAGCCATGATCGCCATTTCGGTCTGCTGGACGTGCTCGGCAGTCAGTACGCCGCCCTTGTAGGGCAGGTCCCGGGTGGCGCAGGCGTCTTCGACCAGGGTGCAGCGAAAGCCCAGGTTCTTGGCCGCACGCACGGTGGTACTGACGCTGGAGTGACTCATGAAGCCGCAGACGATCAGGTCCAGGGAGCCAAGGTCCTGCAGGCGTTTTTCCAGGGGCGTGCCGTGGAACGCGCTGGGCAGCAACTTGCCGATGAGGGTTTCGTCGCTCAGGGGTTCGAGGCCGGGAATGAACTCACCGCGCTCGCCCTGGGGGTCGAACAGGCCGCCGACGGTGCCCAGGTGATGCACATGGACAATCGGTCGCCCCGCGGCCCGGGCCGCTGCGAGCAGTTGCTGGATGTTGGCCACGGCCTCTGCCATGCCGGTCAGGGCCAGCGGGCCGCTGAGGTATTCTTTTTGTGCATCGATGATCACCAGTGTCGCGTGGGCCAGATTGGCTGGCGCGTAACCACGACCGCTGAGTTGAAACATCGTCTTTGGAACGGACATTCTGGGGCTCCTTCGAGTGGGGCTTTTGCGACATTGTCCTCTGGCTGAGCGCTTCTGTGAATCGCTACCATCGTAGGCACCGTCGTTGCTGGGCTGCAGCCTGTCAAGAGCTGACCGGATGTTCAACCAAAAGCTGAAAAAACCGGATAAATCCTACATTTGCCCAAGGGTTTTTTCATTGATCGTCGGGGCAGGTTTAGGCTGTTAGAATCCCCGGTCGTTTTTTCAGGAGTTTACCCCGTGATCACTTCCCGTCTGCGCACTTTGCGCGACCATATTCGTTGGGCTGTCAGCCGTTTTCATGGGGAGGATCTGTTTTTCGGCCATGGGACCGACAACGCCTGGGATGAAGCCCGTCAACTAGTGCTGGGGGCGTTGCACCTGCCTTGGGAAATCGCCGACAGCTACCTGGACTGCGCGCTCGAAGACGACGAACTGGTCAACCTGCAGCGGTTGCTCAAGCGCCGTATCGAAGACCGCATTCCCACTGCCTACCTGCTGGGCGAGGCCTGGTTCTGCGGCATGTCGTTCATTGTCGATGAGCGCGTGTTGATCCCGCGTTCACCGATTGGCGAGCTGATCGAAAAACGCTTCGCTCCCTGGCTGGACAGCGAGCCGGCGCGCATTCTCGACCTGTGCACCGGTTCCGGTTGCATCGGCATCGCCTGTGCCTATGAGTTCCAGGACGCTGAAGTGGTGCTGGCGGACTTGTCGTTCGAAGCCCTTGAGGTGGCCAACCAGAATATCGAGCGCCATGGCGTCGATGAGCGGGTGTACACGGTCCAGGGTGACGGATTCGACGGTTTGCCTGGCCAGCGTTTCGACCTGATCGTGTCCAATCCACCGTACGTGGATGCCGAAGACTTTGCCGATATGCCGGACGAGTTCCAGCACGAGCCCGAGCTGGGCCTGGCCTGTGGCGAAGACGGTCTGAACCTGGTGCGGCGCATGCTCGCGCAAGCGGCCGATCACCTGAACGAGAAAGGCTTGCTGATTGTCGAGGTGGGCAACAGCCAGATACACGTCGAGGCGCTGTACCCGGAAGTCGATTTCGCCTGGCTGGAGTTCGAACGCGGCGGCCACGGCGTGTTCATGCTCAGCGCCGAGCAATGCCGTGAACACCAGGCACTGTTTGCATCACGGGCCTGATCCATCCTTCGCGAGCAAGCTCGCTCCTACGGGTTGTTACGAATCCTTGTAGGAGCGAGCGCCCGCTTGCGGCGCCCGCTTGCGGCCTGCTCGCGATGGTCTGCAGAGCGCCGCGCATACCCTGAATGTGCGCGTTGACGTTCTTCGCGGGCAAGCCTTGGTCCTACAGAAGTTGGCGGTGGTCAGCGGTGTGTGGCGATCCAGATCAGCAAACCGGCCTGGAACACTGAAAACGCCACCAGGCAGGTAATGGTGAAGCGCAAGCCGGTTTCTTCGCGTTTGAATTTGCTGACGGTTTCTTCCTGCTTTTGCAGTTTGACTTCCTGCTCAGCCAGGTTCTGCTCGGCTTGCTGCAACATCTGCGCGGCTTCGAGGATTTCCACGAACTGCAGCTTCTCGGTGTTCCAGTCGCCCAGCAGGTCACCGACCTTGCCGGCCTTGACGCTGCCTTTCAAATGCTGGGCGTCGGCGTAGACCACGTCAAAACCGTGCACCCGCAAAAAATGGTCGCGGCGCAGGCGCGTGTCTTCGACCAAGGCATCCTTGTTGCTCAGGTCCATCGCATCAAAGCTGTAGCTCGCCCACTTTTTCTTCGCCCAGGTAATGCCTTGGGCCGCGAGAAAACGCCCGATGCCGCGGTTCATTGGTTCTATCTGCACACCGCTGTCGGGGCCGAAGTGCACGCGCCGCTGTTCGTGGTCGACCCAGACGTCCAGGTGGTTCTGCTCCTTGCGCACCCGCTGGCCCGGCAACGTGATGCTCATGCGCAACAGGCTGCGCTCCTTGTTGTTGCGCTCGGCATAGCCGAACTCGACAAAGCGCAACGGCCGGCCCCCGGTGCTGCGATCGGTTTTCAGCGGCGCCAGGCGCAGCATCCGCCGGTGCTCGGCCGCAACGTCCGCCCACGGCTGCTGCGCCGCTTCGGGGGCCGTTGTGTCGGGCGTGGTGTCGGGTGATTTGTGGGTATCAGTCATAACGGCGAGATCCTGTCCAAGCGCTGCTTGTCGACAGACAATGGGCTGTCGACACTGGCTTATCGGCCGAATTGCGCAGGACTGGAGGGTAAAACCGGGCTAACTTCGAGCAATTGCATCAATAAAGCCGAGGATCCGGGTGCCGAGTTCTGCCGCCAGTGGCAGTTGCGGATCCTTGTAGGACGCCACCTGGCGCTTGATGTCGTTGGGCACGATGCGCATCACGTGGTTCATGCCCTCGATCACCACCAACTGGGCGTCGGGCTTGGCAGCCTTGAGCATTTGCGCATCCCCGACACCGACCTGCATGTCATTGCTGCCCTGGACGATCAGCGCGGGCATGTGCAGGCGGGCGAATGCGGCAGCCGGGTCCTGGCGGAACAGGCTGATCAAGTAGGGTTGCACGCTGGGGCGGAAGATCACTTGCAGCGCCGGCGGCACATTGCTGTCCACCTGACCGGCCTTGAGGCTGTCCAGCAGTTCATTGCTGCGCAGTAGCAACTGGGGCGGCAGGCGGTGGCTCAACTGTTGGCGCAACACCTGATCCACCGGTCGTGCGCTGCCGGACAGGGAAATCAGGCCGGCGGCGTCCACCTGGGGAGCGGCAAGGGTGGCTACCAGTGCCCCTTCACTGTGCCCCAATAGAATCAGCGGCCCCAGGCGCGGGTCACTTTTGAGTTGCTTGCCCCAGGCCACGGCGTCGGCCACGTAGGCCTCCAGGCTCAGGTTGCGCTCGTCCGGGGTGGCCGCCAGGCTCGCCGCCACGCCGCGCTTGTCGTAGCGCACGCTGGCGATATTGTGTTTGGCCAGCACCCAGGCCAGGCGCTTGAGGCTATCGTTGTTGCCGCCCTCTGGGTTATTGCCGTTGCGGTCGGTGGGGCCCGAGCCGGAAATGATCAGGACCACCGGCACCGGGGCGTCGGACTTGGGCAGCAGCATCGAGCCAAACAGCTCGCCGCTGCCGGTATCCAGGCTGACCGGGCGTTGCAGGACCGTGGCCTGCGCGATATTGCACAGCAGGCCGGTAATCAGGGTAAGGCTCAAGGCTATAACTCGCAGCATCATCACGCCATCATTCACAAGGTGTCGGTTGGACTCGCAGACACCCATAAGGTTCGAGGATGAACTACTGGGTGAGCCTGCGTATACTGGCGCGCACTTAGTTCAGCGATTTCACGGAGCGCCCTGCATGTCCGGCAATACCTACGGCAAGCTGTTCACTGTCACCACCGCGGGCGAAAGCCATGGTCCGGCGTTGGTCGCCATTGTCGACGGCTGCCCGCCGGGTCTTGAGTTGTCCCTGGACGACCTGCAGCGCGATCTCGACCGACGCAAGCCAGGCACCAGCCGCCACACCACCCAGCGCCAGGAAGCCGACGAGGTGGAAATCCTCTCCGGCGTGTTCGAAGGCCGGACCACTGGCTGTGCCATTGGCCTGCTGATCCGCAACACCGACCAGAAGTCCAAGGACTACTCGGCGATCAAGGATCTGTTCCGCCCGGCCCACGCCGACTACACCTACCACCACAAATACGGCGAACGCGATTACCGTGGCGGCGGTCGCAGTTCTGCGCGCGAAACTGCCATGCGCGTGGCGGCCGGGGCGATTGCGAAAAAGTACCTGGCGACCCAGGGCATCGTGATTCGCGGCTACATGAGCCAGTTGGGCCCGATCGAAATCCCGTTCAAGAGCTGGGACTCGGTGGAGCAAAATGCTTTTTTCAGCGCCGACCCGGACAAGGTGCCGGAACTTGAGGCCTACATGGATCAACTGCGCCGCGACCAGGACTCGGTCGGCGCCAAGATCACCGTGGTCGCCGAAGGCGTGAAGCCAGGCCTGGGTGAGCCGATCTTCGACCGCCTCGATGCCGAACTGGCCCATGCGCTGATGAGCATAAACGCGGTCAAGGGCGTGGAAATCGGCGCCGGGTTCGCCAGCGTCGCCCAGCGCGGTACCGAACACCGCGACGAGATGACCCCACAAGGTTTCCTCAGCAACAACGCCGGCGGCATCCTCGGTGGCATTTCTTCCGGCCAGCCGATCGTTGCCCACCTGGCGCTCAAGCCAACGTCGAGCATCACCACCCCGGGCCGTTCGATCGATGTCCACGGCAACCCGGTGGACGTGATCACCAAGGGCCGCCACGACCCCTGCGTCGGTATCCGTGCCACGCCGATTGCCGAAGCGATGATGGCCATTGTGTTGATGGACCACCTGCTGCGCCATCGCGGGCAAAACGCCGACGTGCGCGTCAGCACCCCGGTGTTGGGCCAGCTGTGAAGCCGGGCCCTGACGTCGCCGCGGTCTGATGGCCGTGGCGGTGCTCCCGTACTGGCGGCTTTCCAGCTTTTATCTGTTTTATTTCGCCTTGCTCGGTTCGACAGCGCCTTTTTTGGCGCTGTACTTCGACCACCTGGGGTTTTCGCCTGCGCGTATCGGCGAGCTGGTAGCGATCCCGATGCTGATGCGCTGCATCGCGCCCAATATCTGGGGCTGGCTGGGTGACTACACTGGCCGGCGCCTGGCCATTGTGCGTTTTGGCGCGGTCTGTACGCTGCTGACGTTCTGCCTGATCTTCGTCAGCAAGAGTTACGCCTGGCTGGCAATGGTCATGGCCCTGCACGCGTTTTTCTGGCACGCGGTGCTACCGCAGTTCGAAGTGATCACCCTCGCGCACCTGCAAGGCCAGGCTTCGCGCTACAGCCAGATCCGCCTGTGGGGTTCGATCGGCTTCATTATCGCGGTGGTTGCACTGGGGCGGCTGTTCGAATGGTTGAGCCTGGACGTCTACCCGGTAACCCTGGTGGTGATCATGGCGGGGATCATCATCAGCAGCCTATGGGTGCCCAACGCCCAGCCTGCGCCCGGCAACCGCCTGGCCGGGGAGGGCTTCATCAAGCAGTTGCGCAATCCGGGGGTACTGGCTTTTTATGCCTGCGTGGGCCTGATGCAGCTCAGCCACGGGCCGTACTACACCTTCCTGACCCTGCATCTGGAGCGCTTGGGCTACAGCCGTGGAGTGATCGGCATGCTCTGGGCCGTGGGAGTGGTCGCCGAAGTCCTGATGTTCCTGTTCATGAGCCGGATCCTGGCGCGGTTTTCAGTGCGCCGAGTGCTGCTGGCCAGTTTCCTGCTGGCCGCCTTGCGCTGGCTGCTGCTGGGGTCGTTCGCCGAGTTTCTCTGGGTGCTGTTGTTTGCGCAGGTCCTGCACGCGGCCACCTTTGGCAGCTTTCACGCCGCAGCCATTCATTTTGTCCAACGCAGTTTCGGCCCGCGCCAGCAGGGGCAGGGCCAGGCGCTCTACGCGGCGCTGGCCGGCACCGGTGGTGCGCTGGGGGCTTTGTACGCCGGCTACAGCTGGAATGCCCTGGGCGCCACCTTCACCTTTAGTATTGCAAGCCTCGCCGCGCTGGCTGCAGCCGTTATCATTGCCACACGCATGCAAGAGGAGTTGCCGAAATGAGCAGCCTGTCGGTTTACCACGTTTCAAGCCCGGACCTGCCGAACAAGGTCCTGACCCACTTCGACGACATCAGCGCGACCCTGGCCGAACAGGGTGTCAGATTCGACCGTTGGCAGGCGGCTGCGAAGCTTCAGCCGGGCGCCAGCGACGAAGAGCTGGTGGCCGCCTATCAGGGGCCGATCGACCAATTGATGACCGAGCGTGGTTACCTTGGGGTGCAGGTCATCAGTGTCAGCAGCGAGCAGCAGCAACCCGCTGAATCGCCTGCCGAGCTCCTCGAAGAGCAGCATTTTGACGAGGACCTGGTACGGTTGTTTGTTGCCGGACGTGGCCAGTTCAATTTGCATATCGGCGATTATGTGTACGCCGTACTCTGCGAGAAAAACGACCTGATCCTGCTGCCTGCCGGTACTCGGCACTGGTTCGACAAGGGTGAGCGACCGCACTTCGTGGCTATCGGCCTGTTCAGCACTGCTGTGGAACCGCTGCCCCGTATCACCCCAGGTGACTTCGCCGAGCACTTCCCGCGGCTGGAAGATTAAACTGCCGACCGGATACGCTACAGGCGATTAAACGCTGGCGCAGTGCGTCATCCGGGCTTTCCTTGTGCTGTGTGTAGGACGTTGCCTATTGCTGAGTCAGTGAAGACTGATTCAGCGTTCATGCGCTTGTTTAATCCGCCCTCTATGTAACTCTTTCTTTCTGACACTCAACCACTGGCCCGGACGATCACCGTTCGAGTTCAGGCATGGACGATCACCAGGAGAAAGGTAATGGACAGCGCAACGGGTGACGCCGGGCCGGAGGTCAAGCCAGTCAAACGCCGACGCCCGGATCGGGCAGGCAAGCCGCTGAGCGAGAAGGAACTGGAGATCTTGCACTGGGCCAAGCGCGGCAAGACCGTTTGGGAAATCAGTGTGATTCGCTCGATCTCCCAGGCCACGGTGAAATTTCACCTGGCCAATATCTACGCCAAGCTGCAGGTCAGCAACCGTGCACAAGCGGTGGGGGAGGCGGCCAGACGCGGTATGTTGCGCTGAAAAAAGGGCCACCTGACTGGGTGTCAGGTGGCCCAAGGAAATCTGCTAGCAACCCGCTTCGATTACATCGAGTGATAGGTCGGCAGGGCAAAGCGCTGTTGGCTCTGCAGCATGGAAATTTGCGGTAATTCACTGGCCTGTTCCGCCAGGTCGCGACGAATAGCGCTGATCACCCAGGACAGTTGATCGCCAGCATGCAGTTGGGCGTAGGAAATCGAGCGCTTGAAGACTTTGCCTTCACTGCTGCGCAAGGTCAGCAGAATGCCGCCATCCGGGCGTGCCTGGGTGGTGACGTCGAAGTTGGAGAACAGCGAAGTGAATTTTTCTTGGATCAGGCTCATGTCTATCAGCTCCGTGTGCACATGAATGGCAAGCATGGAGGGGTAGTTGCAGTGATTGTGCCAGTATCGTTATCTAAAAAAATACTTATAAATCAATGATATACGAAAAAGTGAATTTTTCGGATTCGTGCATTCTGCATGAATGGCCATCGTGCATCCTGCATTTTGCGAGATTGCACGGCCGTTTGCGGGCCCACCTGCCGGCAGTGGCAGTGGGCGAGGGCCGGATACAAAACATTTCAAAAACCGCGTGTACAGCGACAGAACCCCTGGCGTACTTTTTTGCCGTTAAGCAGAGGTTTTCCGTTGTGTCTCATACAGGGATGAAGTTGCCCGAACACCTCGATTGCATGTTCGCCCGACAATAACAATACAGGCCCGCCGCAGAGGGCCGAACGGGAGCAACCATGAGCAGCACGCACCACGACACTATTACCTGGAGCATGATGCTCCGTAAGTTGCCGTCGATCGTCAAAGCCCTGCCCCGGGTGGTCAAGGGCCTCAAGGTGGCCAATGTCAAACAGCCGGACCAGCCTTGTGGCCTGGCGTTCACCTTCGAACAGGCGACAGTTCGTAACCCTGATGGCCCCGCCTTGCTGCACGGCAGCGTGTCGCTGACTTATGCACAGGTCAACCAGTGGGCCAACCGTATCGCTCATCACCTGTTGGCCCAGGGCATCGGCAAGGGCGACGTGGTCGGGGTGTTCATCGAGAACCGTCCTGAACTGCTGGTCACGGTGCTGGCGGTGGCCAAGGTCGGCGCCGTCAGCGCCATGCTCAATACTTCGCAAACCCACCAGGCGCTGCTGCACAGTGTCAACCTCGTCAAGCCGGCGGCCATTGTTGTCGGTGGAGAGTTGGTCCAGGCCTATTCGGCGATTCGCCAGCAGGTCGCCATCGATGACAGCCGCACCTGGTGGGTGGCTGACCAGGATTGCTCTCGGCATCACGGCGAGGCACCAGAGGGCTTGCGCAACCTGATGGCCGAGAGTGCCGATTGCGCAAGCGACAACCCGCCCAGCAGCCAGCAGGTGTTTCTCGATGACCCGTGCTTCTACATCTATA
Source organism: Pseudomonas sp. NPDC087626 (assembly GCF_044743405.1). Lineage (NCBI taxonomy): Bacteria > Pseudomonadati > Pseudomonadota > Gammaproteobacteria > Pseudomonadales > Pseudomonadaceae > Pseudomonas > Pseudomonas sp. NPDC087626. The sequence goes on along the minus strand of NZ_JBIUWJ010000030.1, from coordinate 48,866 downwards.
CCTCCGGCACCACCGGGTTACCCAAGGCCGGGGTCTTCAAGCACGGTCGCTGGATGCGCAGCAGCGCCAGCTTCGGCATGATCGCCCTGGATATGAGCCCGGACGATGTCGTCTATTGCACCTTGCCGCTGTACCACGCGACGGGCCTGTGCGTGTGCTGGGGCTCAGCCATCTGCGGCGCCTCGGGTTTCGCCATTCGGCGCAAGTTCAGCGCCAGCCAGTTCTGGAACGATGTGCGTAAGTACCAGGCTACAACCATCGGTTACGTGGGTGAGTTGTGCCGCTACCTGATCGACCAGACGCCGGCCACTAACGACCGGGATCACGCAGTCGTGAAGATGATTGGCAACGGCTTGCGCCCCGGCGTGTGGAGCGAGTTCAAGGGGCGTTTTGCGGTCAATCACATCTGTGAACTGTATGCCGCCAGTGACGGCAACATAGGTTTCAGCAACATCCTCAACTTCGATAACACCATCGGTTTTTCGCTGATGTCCTGGGAGTTGGTGGAGTACGCCCACGACAGCGGTGCGCCGCTACGCAACAGCAACGGCTTCATGCAGAAAGTCGGCAAGGGCCGGCAAGGCCTGTTGCTGGCGAAGATCGACGACAAGGCTCCGCTTGACGGCTATACCGACCCGCAAAAGACCGAAAAAGTGGTGCTGCACGATGTGTTCGAGAAGGGCGACCGTTACTTCAATACCGGTGACTTGCTGCGCAACATCGGTTTTGGTCACGCCCAGTTCGTCGACCGGTTGGGCGACACCTATCGCTGGAAGGGCGAGAACGTGTCCACCACCGAAGTCGAGAACATCCTCTTGCAACACCCGCACATTGCCGAGGCGGTGGCCTATGGCGTGGAGATCAGCAACACCAACGGGCGTGCCGGCATGGCGGCGATCACCCCGGCCGAATCCCTGGCGACCCTGGATTTCAGTGAGCTGCTGAGGTTCGCCCGCGAGCAGATGCCGGCCTATGCGGTGCCGTTGTTCCTGCGGGTCAAAGTCAAAATGGAAACCACTGGCACCTTCAAGTACCAGAAGACCCGACTCAAGGACGAAGCCTTCGACCCCAACAAAACCGGCGACGATCCGATCTATGCCTGGCTGCCCGGTTCAGACACTTACGTGCAGATCACCGAACAGGTACTGGCGGATATCCATGGCGGCAAGTTCCGTTATTGATTGTGGCTATGGTGGCATGAGAGAAAAAAGGGGTGACAGGGGGCAGGCCGCTTGCGGACACTAGCGGCCTATCGATTGACCGAATGTGGAGTCACCCATGTCAGACCAACCCCGCCAGATGACCCCGGAAGAAGCCGCCGAGTTTGCCGAGCAGGTTTTCAACAAGGCCCGTGAAGGCGATGCGGCGATGCTCGCGGCGCTGTTGAGCAAGGGTTTGCCGCCGAACCTGCGCAATCACAAGGGCGACACCCTGTTGATGCTGGCGGCTTACCACGGGCATGTCGATGCGGTGAAAGTGCTGCTGGAGCACAAGGCCGACCCGCAGATTCGCAACGACAACGGCCAGAGCCCGATTGCCGGGGCGGCGTTCAAGGGTGACCTGGCGGTGGTGGCGGCACTGGTCGATGGCGGGGCGGAGATCGAAGGTTCGTCCTTCGATGGCCGGACCGCGTTGATGATGGCCGCGATGTTCAACCGCACAGCCATCGTCGACTACTTGATTGGCAAGGGCGCAGATCCCAAGGCCAAGGACGCCAACGGCATCACCGCGCTGGACGCGGCCAAGACCATGGGCGCGGTGGATACCACGGCGCAGTTGGAGAAGATCCTCGGCTGATAGCCGGGTGGGCCGCAAGCTTCGCTGAATAATTACCGCCAAATACGCTATCCTTCGCGGCCGAAAATCTCCCTCGCTACAGGATCTGCCATGAAAGCCGCACTCATCGAACTCATCAGTAAAATCAGCTCCGGCTGCATGAGCGACGCGCAAATCGTGCAGATCGCCGATGAGGCGGCGAAGGCGTACGCCGACCCGGAGGCGTTCCTGGCGGCCAATCCGGACATCAACTACGACGACACTTTCCCGATTGCATTGGGCGAGTGGGTGGTAGTTGGCAGCCTGCCGGACACCGTGCTGTTCCAGGCTGACACCTATATGGACCTGTTCGAGCAGATCGTTGCGTCGTTCGGCCCCGGTGTGGCGTTCAACATCAAGCCCAAGCAACTGGCCAAGACCGAGGCGCTGACCGCGCTCAACCGGATCCAGATCCAGATGGGCAGCATGAACCCGGAAAACGGCGGTTACACGCTGCTCAACTTCAGCCAGTTGCTCGACGACGAAATCCAGCTCGTGCTGGTGTATGGCAACGACGTGGCACGGGTGCTGGAGTTGTGTGCCGAAGTCGGGATCAATGCGGCGCCGTCCCTGGAAGCGCTCAAGGTAGCCGTACACGTTTAACTCACGGCAATAAAAGGGAACCCTCCCGGGAGCCGGCTATCCTAAGGGGGGAATGCCTTCTATTGGGAGCAACACCATGGGTTCTACCTTTAATGGCCTGGTTGGCCTGATTATCCTGGCGCTGGATATCTGGGCGATCATCAACGTGCTCAAGAGCGGCGCGCAAACCGGGATGAAAATCGTCTGGATACTGCTGATCCTCTTGTTGCCGGTACTGGGCCTGATCATCTGGGCCATTGCCGGGCCACGGGGCAACGTGCGCCTATAGCCCCCATCAACAACCGTAGCAGCTGTCGAGCCCGCGAGGCTGCGTCAACGGCCGCAGGACGTTCATCCGGATTGGCAAGATAGCCGGGGGTCGCTGCGCAACCCAACGCAGCCTTCGGCAGCTGCTACAGGACCAGGTTAGCTCGCAGTACCCTTTTTTGTGTTTCCAGATATGCGTTGCACGAAATTTTCACAACCGCTCCAAGACAATTCGCCCGCTTGTTTTTCATCCCCGGTTTTCGCCCCGCCAGTGCTTGCGAGTAATAAATGGCAATGCCGTGGGTGATCGTGCAACATTTGTGCTCCGCGCAAGGTCCCGGCCATTTCCCCCAAGTCATGGCAATAAGAAAGCCTGGGCGCCGCTACTTCTTTGTAACTTCAACTTCCAATGGGTCCTAAAACGACATGGCAAACACGGACGCCCTGAATCAGCAGCGAGCCTCGAATCGCTTGCTGCAACCGACCGTCAAATCCCATCTGGCGTACACGCTACTCTGCGCCCTGGTCATGATGGTGATGCTCTCCCTGCTGCGCCTGGCGTTGCTGGTGTACAACCGGGAGATGATTCTTGACACACCGGCTTCGACTTTCCTCGAAGCTTTCGCCAACGGCCTGCGTTTCGACCTGCGTCTGGTGATCTACCTCAGCATCCCGCTGTTGCTGTCGCTGTTCAGCGTCCGGGCGATGGCCGCCCGTGGCCTGTTCCGGTTCTGGCTGACGGTAGTGTCGAGCATCGCGCTGTTCCTTGGCCTGATGGAGATGGACTTCTACCGTGAGTTCCACCAGCGCCTCAACGGCCTGGTCTTCCAGTACGTGAAGGAAGACCCGAAGACCGTGATGAGCATGCTCTGGTACGGGTTCCCGGTGGTGCGCTACCTGCTGGCCTGGGTGGTCGGCACTTGGTTGCTGAGCCTGGCGTTCAAGGGCGCTGACCGTGCTACCCGGCCGCGTGGCCCGTTCAGTGGCGGCAATGTCGGCACCCGTCAGGTGGCGCCGTGGTACCTGCGCACGGCGGTATTCATGGTCTGCCTGCTGATCTGCGTAGCGGCCGCCCGTGGCACCCTGCGTCAAGGCCCGCCGATGCGCTGGGGTGACGTGTACACCACCGACTCGAACTTCGCCAACCAGTTGGGCCTCAACGGCACCCTGCAACTGGTGGCCGCGGCGAAAAGCCGGATGTCCGAAGACCGCGACAACATCTGGAAAGCCACCCTGCCGCAGCCTGAGGCGCAGCAGATCGTGCGCGACATGCTGGTCATGCCGGACGAGAAGCTGGTGGATGCCGACAGCGCCGCCGTGCGCCGGGATTTCCTGCCGCCTGCCGACAAGACCCTGCCGATCAAGAACGTCGTCGTGATCCTGATGGAAAGCATGGCCGGTCACTCGGTCGGTGCGCTGGGCGCGCCGGGCAACATCACCCCGTACCTGGACAAACTGTCCAAGGAAGGCCTGCTGTTCGACCGTTTCTTCTCCAACGGCACCCACACCCACCAGGGCATGTTCGCCACCATGGCGTGCTTCCCTAACCTGCCAGGCTTTGAATACCTGATGCAGACCCCGGAAGGCAGCCACAAGCTGTCCGGCCTGCCGCAGTTGCTCAGTGCACGCAAGTTCGACGACGTGTATGTCTACAACGGTGACTTTGCCTGGGACAACCAGTCGGGCTTCTTCAGCAACCAGGGCATGACCAACTTTGTCGGCCGCAACGACTTCGTCAACCCGGTGTTCTCCGACCCGACCTGGGGCGTGTCCGACCAGGACATGTTCGACCGTGGCCTGGTAGAACTCAAGGCGCGTGAAAACGGCAAGCCGTTCTATGCCTTGCTGCAAACCCTGTCCAACCACACCCCATACGCGTTGCCGACTCCTTTGCCGGTGGAGCCGGTCACCGGTCGTGGCAGCCTCAACGAACACTTGACCGCCATGCGCTACTCCGACTGGGCACTGGGGCAGTTCTTCGAGAAGGCCCGCAAGGAGCCGTACTTCAAGGAAACCCTGTTTGTCATCGTTGGCGACCATGGGTTTGGCAACGAGCGCCAGATCACCGAAATGGACCTGGGCCGCTTCAACGTGCCGATGCTGATGATCGCGCCGGGTATCCAGGAAAAGTTCGGTACCCTGGATCACACCGTGGGGACTCAGGTCGACATCGTGCCGACCATCATGGGCCGCCTGGGCGGCGAAACGCGTCACCAGTGCTGGGGGCGTGACCTGCTCAACCTGCCGCAGGGCGATACCGGCTTTGGCGTGATCAAGCCTTCGGGTAGCGAGCAGACTACGGCGATCATCACCCAGGACCAGATCCTGGTGCTGCCGAAGGAAAAGGACATGGCGCCGAAGATGTACCAGTACCAACTGGGCGCCAATCCACGTGCCGAGATCATCCCGGACGCACCGCGTACCGCTGAGATGAAACAGAAACTGGAAGCCTTCCTGCAGACGGCAACCAAAAGCCTGATCGATAACACCGCTGGTGTAGTAGACGGCACGCCGGACTAAGGCCTGGCGTAATACAAAAAAGAGGCCCGTTCGGGCCTCTTTTTTTGCCTGCAGTTTTTGTCTTAGATCCTGCCGAGCAACAGCAATACCAGCAGCACCACGACCACCACGCCAATCACCCCGGATGGCCCATAGCCCCAACTTCTGGAGTGGGGGAATACCGGCAGACCACCGATCAACAGCAGAATCAGGATAACCAGAAGAATCGTGCCCATGTCGAATTCCTTATTGGAGAGTTATTGAACGTCGCATTGGTTGAATAACAGGCCCGACTGCAATAAATCCGAGCGGCTTAATATTTCCGACTGTGGCCGGCGCGAGAAAATTCAAAGTTTCTTTACTGCTATTTGCTTGCCGGTTTATTTCGTTTATCAACCACCGCGAGGGGGCTGCGCTGTGGTTCGGTTTGCCTGGGGCATTCAGCGCTTTGATGGTCATGGGTGTAGGAAATTCCTTCGCTACACTGCGAGCATCTTTCCCAGAACAACAAGGCAACTTCCTATGCAAAATCGCATGATGATCACTGGCGCCGGGTCCGGCCTGGGTCGCGAAATCGCTCTGCGCTGGGCTCGTGAAGGTTGGCAGTTGGCCTTGTCGGACGTCAGCGAGCCCGGCCTGCAGGAAACCCTCAAGCTAGTCCGCGAGGCCGGCGGTGATGGCTTTGTGCAGCGCTGTGATGTGCGCGACTACAGCCAGTTGACGGCCTTTGCCCAGGCCTGTGAGGTCAAGTTCGGCGGCATCGACGTGATCGTCAACAACGCTGGGGTCGCCTCAGGTGGCTTCTTCAGCGAGCTGTCGCTGGAAGACTGGGACTGGCAGATCGCGATCAACCTGATGGGCGTGGTCAAGGGCTGCAAGGCCTTCCTGCCGCTGCTGGAGCAAAGCAAGGGCAAGATCATCAACATCGCTTCGATGGCGGCACTGATGCAGGGGCCGGCCATGAGCAACTACAACGTGGCCAAGGCCGGCGTGGTGGCGCTGTCCGAGAGCCTGTTGATCGAGTTGGCGCAACAGGAGATCGGCGTGCACGTGGTCTGCCCGTCGTTCTTCCAGACCAACCTGCTCGACTCGTTCCGCGGCCCGACCCCGGCCATGAAGGCCCAAGTCGGCAAGTTGCTGGAGAGCTCGCCAATTACCGCCAGCGATATCGCCGACTACATCTACCAGCACGTCGCGGCTGGTGAGTTTATGATCCTGCCCCATGAACAGGGGCGCATGGCCTGGGCACTGAAGCAGAAAAACCCGCAATTGCTGTACAACGAAATGACCGTCATGGCCGACAAGATGCGCGCCAAGGCCCGGCAAAACGCTAGCTGAACTTGCGACTCAGAGGCGCGATGGTTAGGGTTGCCGCATTCTGGCAACCCTGACGAGATGTGCCCATGCTCAACTACCTGTGGTTCTTCCTCGCGGCGCTGTTTGAAATCGCCGGTTGCTACGCCTTCTGGATGTGGCTGCGCCAGGGCAAAAGCGCCTGGTGGATGGTCCCGGCGCTGCTCAGCCTGACGCTGTTTGCCCTGCTGTTGACCAAGGTCGAGGCGACCTACGCCGGGCGAGCCTATGCCGCTTACGGCGGGATCTACATCGTTGCCTCGATCGCCTGGCTGGGGCTGGTCGAGCGGGTGCGTCCGCTGAGTTCGGACTGGTTGGGGGTAGCCCTGTGCGTGCTGGGGGCGAGCATTATTCTGTTTGGCCCACGCTTCACGTCGACCTGAGTCATTTGGCGGGTATTGCAGGGGATGTCTGTAGGGTAATTCGATCTGGCGTGTAGGAAGGGGCTATTTTCCTGGCGCTGTCTTGAAGCTCCGGGGTTCGCCGGCCATCTTCAGGGCTCGGTAATCTCAAGGACTAGAGCCATGCTTGTACTCAGCCGCGTTGTCGGTGAATTGATCTCCATTGGCGACACCATCACCGTGCGTGTTCTCGACGTCAGCGGTGGCAACGTGCGGTTCGGCGTCGAAGCCCCGCGGCACGTCAATGTCCACCGTTGTGAAGTCTACGAACGCATCCAGGCCAAGCGTGCCCGGGAAATGCGCGACTAAGGCTCAGTCGAACAGGTGCTTGGGCACATCGTGCTTGAGCATCAACTGGCACTGCTCGCTCTCGGGGTCGAAGACAATCAGGGCCTGGCCTTTGCTCAGGGCATTGCGCACCCGCAGCACCCGAGTCTGCAGCGGTGTGTCGTCGCCGTTGTCGGTGCCATCGCGGGTGACAAAGTCTTCGATCAGGCGGGTCAGGGTGTCGACTTCAAGTTGGTCGTGGGGAATCAGCATGGCTACCTCGGTCATCAATGCGCCGATCCTACGGCGCTTCGCGCAGCAGGACCAGTGCAAAGTGACCCGGGTCCTAGGACGAACGTTGCCCTACCAGGCTGTCCACCGAGGGCACGCGGGTATCGCTTTCCATCTGTGCATCGTGTTCCAGTTGATGGCTGAAGCGATCCAGTGAGCCTTTGGCCGGTTGGGCGTCGCTGGCAAATACCGGCGGGCTGAGGATGTAGGCACCCAGCAAGCGGCTCAAGGCGGCGAGGCTGTCGATATGGGTGCGCTCGTAGCCGTGGGTGGCGTCGCAACCGAATGCCAGCAGGGCGGTGCGGATGTCATGGCCGGCGGTGACCGCCGAGTGGGCGTCGCTGAAGTAATAGCGGAACAGATCGCGGCGCACCGGCAATTCATGCTCGCTGGCCAGCCGCAACAGGTGGCGCGAGAGGTGGTAGTCATAGGGCCCGCCGGAATCCTGCATCGCCACACTGACCGCGTGCTCGCTGGAGTGCTGACCCGGGGCGACCGGCGCAATGTCGATGCCGACAAATTCACTGACATCCCAGGGCAATGCCGCCGCCGCGCCACTGCCGGTTTCCTCGGTGATGGTGAACAGCGGATGACAGTCGATCATCAAGGGTTCGCCGCTGTCGACAATGGCTTTGAGCGCGGCCAACAGGGCGGCCACGCCGGCCTTGTCGTCCAGGTGCCGGGCACTGATGTGGCCGCTCTCGGTGAATTCCGGCAAGGGATCGAAGGCGACAAAATCGCCGATGCTCACGCCCAGCGAATCGCAATCGGCCCGGGTGGCGCAATAGGCATCCAGGCGCAGTTCGACGTGGTCCCAACTCACCGGCAGTTCGTCGACCGCGGTGTTGAACGCATGCCCCGAGGCCATTAACGGCAGCACGCTGCCCCGTATCACGCCGTTGTCGGTGAACAGGCTGACGCGGCTGCCTTCGGCAAAACGGCTGGACCAGCAGCCCACCGGGGCGAGGGTCAGGCGACCGTTGTCCTTTACCGCGCGCACGCTGGCGCCGATGGTGTCGAGGTGCGCGGAGACGGCGCGATCGGGGCTGTTTTTCTGGCCCTTGAGCGTGGCGCGAATGGTGCCACGGCGGGTCAGCTCAAAGGGGATGCCCAGTTCTTCAAGACGCTCGGCGACGTAGCGCACGATGGTGTCGGTGAAACCGGTCGGGCTGGGGATGGCGAGCATCTCCAGGAGGACTTTCTGCAGGTAGGCGAGATCGGGTTCGGGAATTTTACGGGTCATGGGAATTCCTTGAATTGACTTGAGTCGCGAGCGGCAAGCGGCAAGCGGCAAGCCTCAAGAGCTAACGCGCTCAGGCGTGACTCGCCGCTCGCAGCTGTTAGCTATGCGGAAACAACAGATCCACAAACCGCTCGGCCACCGGTTGTGGTTCGTGATTGGCCAGGCCGGCACGTTCATTGGCTTCGATGAACACGTAGTCCGGCTGATCGGCGGCCGGCACCATCAGGTCCAGGCCTACCACCGGAATATCCAGTGCCCGCGCCGCGCGCACGGCGGCATCGACCAGGGTGGGATGCAGCATCTCGGTGACATCTTCCAGGGTGCCGCCGGTGTGCAGGTTGGCTGTACGCCGCACACACAGGCGCTCGCCCGCGGGCAGGATGCTGCTGTAGGTAAAGCCGGCGGCCTGCAGCGTGCGCTCGGTTTCGTGGTCCAGGGGGATTTTGCTTTCGCCGTCGGTGGCGGCCTGGCGTCGGCGGCTCTGGGCCTGGATCAAGGCGTCGATCGTATGCTGGCCATCGCCGATGATTTGCGCCGGGCGGCGGATGGCGGCCGCGACCACCTCGAAGCCGATCACCAGAATGCGCAGGTCGAGGCCTTGGTGGAAACTTTCCAGCAACACCCGGGAGTCGAAGCGGCGGGCGTCGTCGATGGCCTGTTGCAGCTCGTCGATGCTCTGCAAGTCCACTGCCACCCCTTGGCCCTGTTCACCGTCCAGGGGTTTGACCACTACCCGGCGGTGTTCGTCGAGAAACGCCAGGTTGTCGTCGGCGTTGCCCGCCAGTTGCTGGGCCGGCAGATTCAGCCCGGCGGCCTTGAGCACCTTGTGGGTCAGGCTCTTGTCCTGGCACAGGCTCATGCTGATGGCGCTGGTCAGGTCGCTGAGGGATTCGCGGCAACGCACCCGGCGCCCGCCATGGCTGAGGGTGAACATGCCGGCCTGGGCATCGTCGACCTGCACATCGATGCCGCGCCGGTGGGCTTCATCGACGATGATCCGCGCATAAGGATTGAAATCGGCCTGGGGCCCCGGGCCGAGAAACAGCGACTGGTTGATGCCATTCTTGCGCTTGATGGCGAAGGTCGTCAGCGTGCGAAACCCCAGCTTGGTATAGAGCTGCTTGGCTTGACGGTTGTCGTGCAAAACCGAGAGATCGAGGTAGCTCAGGCCACGGCTCATGAAGTGTTCGATCAGGTGGCGTACCAGCACTTCGCCAACCCCGGGCCGTGTGCACTGCGGGTCGACCGCCAGGCACCACAGGCTGCTGCCGTGTTCGGGGTCGGCGAAGGCCTTGTCATGGTTGAGGCCCATGACGCTGCCGATCACCGCGCCGCTGTCTTCATCTTCGGCCAGCCAGTAGACCGGGCCACCGTGATGCCGGGGCGTCAGGCGCTGCGGGTCGATGGGCAGCATGGAGCGGGCCTGGTACAACTGGTTGATGGCGTGCCAGTCGGCGTCGCTCTGCGCCCGGCGAATGCGGAAGCCGCGAAAGACCCGGGTTGCCTGGCGGTAGTCGCTGAACCACAGGCGCAGGGTGTCGGAGGGGTCGAGAAACAGCTGCGCCGGCTCCAGGCCCAACACTTGCTGGGGCGCGGCCACGTACAGGGCAATGTCGCGCTCGCCCGGTTCTTCATGGGCCAGTTCCCGGGCCAGGCTCGCCGCGTCGGGGAAGGTATGGCCGATCAGCAACCGGCCCCAGCCGCAATGCACGGCAATCGGCTCGCCCGCGTCGCTGCCGTCTTCGGCGAAACGCGCTTGCAGGCGTTCATAGGACGGTGCCTGGCCGCGCAGCAAGCGCTGGTTCAGCGCTGTGGCGTGAGGTTTCATCAGTCAGATTCCTTGTTCGCTGAGCCATAGGTTCAGCGCTGCCAGTTGCCACAGTTTGGAGCCGCGCAACGGGGTCAACTGGCCTTGCGGGTCGGTGAGCAGGCGGTCGAGCATCGCCGGCTTGAACAGTCCACGGTCCTGGCTTGGATCCAGCAGCAGTTCGCGCACCCAGTCCAGGGTCGCACCTTGCAGATGCTTGAGGCCGGGAACTGGGAAATAACCCTTCTTGCGGTCGATCACCTCGCTGGGGATCACCAGGCGCGCAGCTTCCTTGAGCACCTGCTTGCCGCCGTCCGGCAGTTTGAATTTGCCCGGTACCCGGGCTGACAATTCCACCAGGCGGTAGTCGAGAAACGGCGTACGCGCCTCCAGGCCCCAGGCCATGGTCATGTTATCCACACGCTTGACCGGGTCGTCGACCAGCATCACCGTACTGTCCAGGCGCAGCGCTTTATCCACAGGTGCGGCGGCGCCGGGCTGGGCGAAATGTGCCCGCACGAAGTCGCCGGCGGCGTCATGCTCGGTCAGCCATTGCGGTTGCACGGTGGCGGCGTAGTCGTCGTAGCTGCGGTCGAAGAAGGCCTCGCGATAGGCCGCATAGGGGTCGCTGGCGCCATCGACCTGCGGGTACCAGTGGTAGCCGGCAAACAGTTCATCCGCACCCTGGCCGCTTTGCACCACTTTGCAGTGCTTGGCCACTTCCCGGGACAGCAAGTAGAAGGCGATGCAGTCGTGGCTGACCATCGGCTCGCTCATCGCGCGGAACGCGGCGGGCAGTTGCTCGATGATTTCCTTCTCGTCGATGCGCAGTTGGTGATGACGGGTGCCATAGTGCTTGGCGATCAGGTCCGAGTATTGGAACTCGTCACCCCGTTCGCCGCCCGCGTCCTGAAAACCGATGGAGAAGGTCGACAGGTCTTGCACACCGACTTCGCGCAGCAGCCCCACCAGCAGGCTGGAGTCGACGCCGCCGGACAGCAGCACGCCGACATCCACCGCCGCGCGCTGACGAATCGCCACCGCGTCACGGGTACTCTGCAGCACCCGGTCACGCCAGTCTTCCAGGGTCAGGTCGAGTTCGTCGGCGCGGGGTCCGTAGGGCAGCGTCCACCAGGTTTGCTGTTCGGTGCTGCCGTCAGCCTCGATACGCATCCAGGTCGCCGGCGGCAGTTTTTCGATGCCTGCCAGCAAGGTGCGGGGCGCCGGGACCACAGCGTGGAAGTTCAGGTAGTGGTTGAGCGCCACCGGGTCGAGGATCGGGTTGATGTCGCCGCCCTTGAGCAGGGCAGGCAAAGTCGAGGCGAAGCGCAGGCGCTGGCCGGTGCGCGACAGGTACAAGGGTTTGACGCCGAGGCGGTCACGGGCGATGAACAGGCGTTGGCTGTCGCGCTCCCAGATGGCGAAGGCAAACATGCCGTTGAGGCGGGGTAGCAGGTCTGCGCCCCAGGCGTGATAGCCCTTGAGCAACACTTCGGTGTCACCGCCGGAATAGAAGGCGTAACCGAGGCTTTCCAGCTCGGCGCGCAATTCGGGGAAGTTGTAGATCGCGCCGTTGAAGGCCAGGGACAGGCCCAGTTGACTGTCGACCATCGGCTGCGCCGAGCCGTCCGACAGGTCCATGATTTTCAGCCGTCGATGGCCCAGGGCGATCGGTCCCTGGCTGTGAAAACCCCAGGCGTCGGGGCCACGAGGCGCCAGGTGATGGGTGATTCGCTCAATGGCGGCCAGGTCGGCCGGTTGATGATCAAAACGTAACTCGCCAGCTAATCCGCACATAAATTCCTTACCGGTTTTTCCGTTGGGGAGGGTCAATCTCGAACCCGCCGGAAGTGGCGGGTACTCAGAAACTGACCTGCTGCGGTGCTGTGAGTTTTAGATCGATCGGTTATAAGCAGAGGTTGCCGGACTGGCCTCAGGCTTTGCCGCGAATCAACTGGCGCAAGGCAAATCGATTCGGGTGGCAGGCTTCAGCCACGCTGCGGGGCAGGGGCAGCGGTTCATTGTCCAGCCAGGCTGCGAGCAGCTCGCCAGACAGCGGAGCGGTGATCAACCCCCGGGAACCATGGCCGCTATTGACGTACAAGCCTTCGAGCCAAGGGCACGGGTGGTCCGGTACTTGCCGGGCGTCCTTGGCCAGTGCGCCATAGGCCTGGGTGAAGGCTTGGCTGTCGGCCAGCGGACCGACAATCGGCAGGTAGTCGGGGCTGGTACAGCGGAAGGCCGCGCGTCCCTGGAGTTGCTCCGGGTCCAGTTCGGATATGTGCAGGCGCTCGACCAGGTCGGGGGAGATGTCCTTGAGCATGTCCAGGTTGCCCAGGTGTTCGGCGGTGGTCGGCGTGAGGTCGTCGCTCTTGAAGTCGAAGCTGGCGCCCAGGGTGTGTTCACCCAGGCGCGCCGGGGCGACGTAACCTTCGGCGCACACGACGGTGCCGAGGCTCTGGCTCTGCGGGGTTTGCGCTAAACGAGTGATTTGCCCGCGAATCCGCTTGAGCGGCAAGTCGGCACTTTGCGCAAACTGTTTGATCTGCGCCGCGCCAGCCAGGATCACCACCGGCGCGCTGGCCAGCAGGGTCTCGCCATCCCAGGCTTGCCAGAGCTGGTCGACCTTGCGCAGTTGCAGTACTTCGCGGTGGGCCAGCAGTTGCACCTGGGGGTGGGCCGCTTGCCAGCGGCACAACGCAGGCGGGTGCACCCAGCCGCCTTCGGGGTAAAACAACCCGCCGTGTTCCAGGGCGATGCCGGCGATGGCCTGTGCCTGGAGGCGATCCAGCGGCTGCAGCAGATCGCTGGCAAACGCCGCCGCCAGCTTGGCCTGGCGCTCGGCTTCCTTGGCATCGAATGCCAGTTGCAAGACCCCGCAATCATCCCAGTCGTGGCCGCGGTGCAAGTGTTCGAGCAGACGCCGGGTATGGCCGAAGCCGCTGACGATCATTTGCGAGAGGGCGGTGCCGTGGGCCGACAACTTCAGGTACAGCACCCCTTGCGGGTTGCCGGAGGCTTCCTGGGCGAGGTCGGCGTGGCGCTCCAGCAGGCTGACCTGCCAGCCACGTGCGGCGAGGCTGGCGGCACTCGCGCAGCCGGCCAGGCCGGCACCGATCACCAGCGCATGGCGTTCGCCCAGGTGCTGTGGCGGCCGGGCAAACCAGGGTTTGACGGCTGCCGGTGCTGGCGTCTCTGCGGGCCAGGCGATGAACGCCCCGCGCAGGATCTCCCATTTGTGGCCGATGCCCGGCGTGCGGCGCATCTTGAAGCCGGCGGCGTTGAGCAAACGACGCACCCAGCCGGTGCTGGTGAAGGTGCTGATGGTCGAGCCGGGAGCGGCCAGGCGCGCCAGTTCGGCGAACAGTTCGGCGGTCCACATCTCGGGATTTTTCGCCGGGGCAAAGCCGTCGAGAAACCAGGCGTCGATCTGCGCGTCCAGTTGTGGCAACTGCTCCAGGGCGTCGCCAATCAGCAGTGTCAGCGTGACGCGGCCATGGTCCAGCACCAGGCGCTGGAAACCCTGGTGGATGGCGACGTACTGCGCCAGCAAGGGCTCGGCGAAGGCCTTGAGTTCCGGCCACAGGGCCAGGGCTCGCTGCAGATCGGCAGGGCTCAGCGGGTATTTTTCAACGCTGATGAAATGCAGGCGCGCACCCGCCACTGCCTGCTGTTCAAACAGTTGCCAGGCACACAGGAAGTTCAGCCCGGTACCGAAGCCGGTCTCGCCAATCACCAGTTTTTCGCCGGCACTCAGGGCGGCAAAACGTTCGCTCAGGCGGTTTTGTTCGATGAATACATAGCGGGTTTCTTCCAGGCCCGATTGGTCGGAGAAATACACGTCATCGAACACCCGCGAGCGCGGGCGGCCTTGGTCGTCCCAGTCGAGCTGGGCGTGGGGCAATACAGGGTTCATGGCGGGCTCAGCATTGGCAAGGCCGACATTCTAGCGGATCAGGGCAACGGCAACTGATCTATGGCAGCTCGGCGCGTATTACCCGCACAAACCGCCGGTCAATCCGCTAGGCTTGGGCCATCTTGGATGGGAGCCACTCATGTTCGAATCTGCCGAAATCGGTCACGCGATCGATAAAGAAACCTATGAGGCCGAAGTACCGGCGCTGCGTGAAGCCTTGCTCGAAGCCCAGTTCGAGTTGCAGCAGCAGGACCGCTTTCCGGTGATCGTGCTGATCAACGGTATCGAAGGCGCCGGCAAGGGCGAGACGGTCAAATTGCTCAACGAGTGGATGGACCCGCGGCTGATCGAAGTGCGCACCTTCGACCAGCAGACCGATGAAGAACTGGCGCGGCCACCGGCCTGGCGCTATTGGCGGATGCTTCCGGCCAAGGGCCGTATGGGGGTGTTCTTCGGTAATTGGTACAGCCAGATGCTGCAAGGTCGGGTTCACGGCTTGTTCAAGGACGCGGTGCTGGACCAGGCCATCAATGGTGCGGAACGCCTGGAGAAAATGCTCTGCAACGAAGGCGCACTGATCTTCAAGTTCTGGTTTCACCTGTCCAAACAGCAAATGAAGGCCCGCCTCAAATCGCTGCAGGACGACCCGCTGCATAGCTGGCGCATCAGCCCGTTGGACTGGCAGCAGTCCCAGACCTACGACAAGTTCGTGAAGTACGGCGAGCGGGTGATCCGCCGCACCAGCCGCGATTACGCGCCATGGCACATTATCGAAGGCGTCGACCCCCATTATCGCAGCCTGGCGGTGGGCAAGATCCTGCTCGCCGGCCTGCAGGCCGCCCTCAAGCGGCCCAACCTCAAGCCGGACAAGGTCAGCGCCGCGCCACTGACCACCAGCGTGGACCAGCGCGGGCTGCTGGATGCCCTGGACATGAGCCAGCACCTGGGCAAGAAAGACTATGAAGAGCAGTTAATTACCGAGCAGGCACGGCTGGCCGGCTTGCTGCGGGACAAACGCATGCGCAAGCACGCGTTGGTCGCGGTGTTCGAGGGCAATGATGCGGCAGGCAAGGGCGGGGCGATCCGCCGGGTGGCTGCGGCGCTCGATCCGCGGCAGTACAGCATCGTGCCGATTGCCGCGCCGACCGAGGAAGAACGTGCGCAACCTTACCTGTGGCGCTTCTGGCGGCACGTTCCGGCGCGGGGCAAGTTCACCATCTTTGACCGCTCCTGGTATGGCCGGGTGTTGGTGGAACGTATCGAAGGCTTCTGTACGCCGGCCGACTGGATGCGCGCCTATGGCGAGATCAACGACTTCGAAGAGCAACTCGATGCCTCCAATGTAATCGTCGTGAAGTTCTGGTTGGCCATCGATAAACAGACCCAGCTGGAGCGTTTCCAGGAGCGCGAACAGATCCCCTTCAAGCGCTTCAAGATCACCGAGGACGATTGGCGTAACCGCGAAAAATGGGACGACTACCGTGGCGCCGTGGGCGATATGGTCGACCGCACCAGCACCGAGGTCGCGCCCTGGACCCTGGTGGAGGCCAACGACAAGCGCTGGGCCCGGGTCAAGGTGCTGCGTACCATCAACCGGGCGCTGGAAGCGGCGTTCGAGAAATCCGACAAGCACGACAAGAAACACAAGTAGGGGTAGGTCTCTGGCAAGTCGTAAGCGTCGTGTCAGGCTCCATTCATGTTGGCTGCGCCGACCTCATCGCGGGCAAGCCCGCTCCCACGGTAATTGTGGGTGCATGCAAATTTTGCAAGCAAGCATGAAACCTGTGGTAGCGGGCTTGCCCGCGATAGCGGTGTGTCAGGCTCCATTCATGTTGGCTGTGCCGGCCTCATCGCGGGCAAGCCCGCTCCCACGGTAATTGTGGGTGCATGCAAATTTTGCAAGCAAGCATGAAACCTGTGGTAGCGGGCTTGCCCGCGATAACGGTGTGTCAGGTTGCATCCATGTTGGCTGCGCCGACCTCATCGCGGGCAAGCCCGCTCCCACGGTAACTTTGGGTGCGTGCAAATTTTGCAAGCAAGCATGAAACCTGTGGGAGCGGGCTTGCCCGCGATAACGGTGTGTCAGGTTGCATCCATGTTGGCTGTGCCGGCCTCATCTCGAGCGAGCACCATGGGTTTGCATACGCGGGATGAATGATTGTCGCGGTCGGCGGGGTGGTGGATCTATTCTCGATTCACTCCCCTGAACGACAACAACAATGAGGTATGCCATGCGTGAAGTAGTGATCGTCGATAGCGTGCGAACCGGCCTGGCCAAGTCTTTCCGTGGCAAGTTCAACCAGACTCGCCCGGATGACATGGCGGCCCATTGCGTCAACGCACTGCTGCAACGAAATGCTATCGACCCGGCCAGCGTCGAGGATTGCATCGTCGGCGCCGGTTCCAACGAAGGTGCCCAGGGCTTCAATATCGGGCGTAACGTGGCCGTGCTCTCGCGCCTGGGCACTGGCACCAGCGGCATGACCCTCAACCGCTTCTGCTCCTCGGGCCTGCAGGCGATTGCCATTGCGGCGAACCAGATCGCTTCGGGTTGCAGCGACATCATTGTCGCCGGTGGCGTCGAGTCCATCAGCCTGACCATGAAAAGCGTCAACACCGACAACCTGATCAACCCGTTGCTCAAGGAGCAGGTGCCGGGTATCTACTTCCCCATGGGCCAGACCGCGGAAATCGTTGCCCGTCGTTATCAGGTCAGCCGCGAAGAGCAGGACCGCTACGCCCTGCAAAGCCAGTTGCGCACTGCCCAGGCGCAGGCCGGCGGATTGTTCGACGATGAAATCGTGCCGATGACGGTGAAGTACAAGGTCGAGGACAAGCACAGCGGCGAGGTGCAGATCCTCGAGGGCATTGTCGATCGTGATGACTGCAACCGTCCCGACACCACTTACGAAAGCCTGGCCGGATTGAAACCAGTGTTCGCCGAGGACGGCTCGGTGACGGCCGGTAACTCGTCGCAACTGTCCGACGGTGCTTCGATGACCCTGGTGATGAGCCTGGAAAAAGCCCTGCAACTGGGCCTTAAACCCAAGGCGTTCTTCCGTGGTTTTACGGTGGCCGGTTGTGAGCCGGATGAAATGGGCATCGGCCCGGTGTTCTCGGTGCCCAAGCTGCTCAAGGCCAAAGGCCTGCAAGTCGCTGATATAGATCTGTGGGAACTCAACGAAGCCTTTGCCTCGCAATGCCTGTACAGCCGTAACCGCCTGGAAATCGACAACGAAAAGTACAACGTCAACGGCGGCTCGATCTCCATCGGCCATCCGTTCGGCATGACTGGCTCACGCCAGGTCGGGCACCTGGTGCGCGAACTGCAGCGCCGCAACCTGCGCTACGGCATCGTGACCATGTGTGTGGGCGGTGGCATGGGCGCCAGCGGGTTGTTCGAAGCGGTGCGTTGAACCGAGCGACCCATACAGTCTTATTAGCGGCTAGTGCGCAACTGTCCCTGTGTGATGCCGGCGTGGAAGCCTAGAATGGGCTTTTCTCGCCGTCTTGCTCTGGGGTTTGCATGCACATTTCGTCCGGTCGCTGGGTCTATGGTCTGTTCCTGGCCCTGCTGACCGCTTTTTTATGGGGCATCCTGCCGATCAAGCTCAAGCAGGTGCTGCTGGTGATGGACCCGGTCACGGTGACCTGGTTTCGCCTGCTGGTTTCCGGTGGGTGCCTGTTTGCCTACCTGGCCGCCACCCGGCGCCTGCCAAGCCGCAAGGCCCTAGGCCCCAAAGGCGGCTGGCTGGTGCTGATGGCGGTGCTCGGGCTGGTGGGGAACTACGTGCTGTACCTCATGGGCCTGAATCTATTGAGCCCCGGCACTGCGCAACTGGTGGTGCAGGTGGGCCCGATCCTGTTGCTGATCGGCAGTGTATTGATATTCAAGGAGCGTTTCAGCCTGGGGCAGGGGATTGGCCTTCTGGTGCTGATGCTCGGCTTCGGGCTGTTTTTCAATCAGCGCCTGAGCGAGTTGCTGACGTCCTTGAGTGACTACACCGCCGGGGTGCTCCTGATTTTGTTGGCTTCCACCGTGTGGACCTTCTATGCGCTGGGGCAAAAACAATTGCTGACGGTGTGGAATTCGCTACAGGTGATGATGGTGATCTACCTGTTTTGCGCCCTGTTGCTCACGCCGTGGGTGCATCCACTGGAGGCGCTGCAGTTGAGCCCGCTGCAAGGCTGGCTGCTACTGGCGTGCTGCCTCAATACCCTGGTTGCCTATGGCGCGTTTGCCGAGGCGCTGGCCCATTGGGAAGCCTCACGGGTCAGTGCAACGCTGGCGATCACCCCGTTGGTGACTTTTGCGGCAGTGGCGTTGGCGGCCTGGTTATGGCCGGAGTATGTACAGGCCGAGCAGATCAATGGCCTGGCGTATGGCGGCGCGTTGCTGGTGGTGCTGGGGTCGGCGCTGGTGGCATTGGGGCCGTCGCTGATTGCCGGGCTCAGGGCACGGCGGATGCGGGCGGCGGTGACGCGGATCAGTTGAAAAATTGCGGCGTACTTTAGAGCATCGCGAGCAGGCTCGCTCACACAGGGATTGTGTATAACCTGCGCAAGCGTGCCAACTGGCTGCTTCAGCCCTGCTTGCCTGCCTCCAGCATGTTTTCCGGGCGCACCCAGGCATCGAACTGCTCGTCTGTCAGGTAGCCCAACTGCAACGCCGCCTCACGCAGGGTTAACCCCTCGCTGTAGGCTTTCTTGGCGATTTCCGCCGACTTGTCATAACCGATGTGCGGGTTCAGCGCGGTCACCAGCATCAAGCCTCGTTCCAGGTGAGCGGCCATTTGCCCGGCATCCGGTTCCAGGCCGGCGATGCAGTGCAACTGGAAGTTGCTGCAGCCGTCGGCGAGCAAGCGGATCGATTGCAACAGGTTGTGGATGATCACAGGCTTGAACACGTTCAACTGCAGGTGACCTTGGCTCGCGGCGAAGCCGATCGCCACGTCGTTCCCTAGCACTTGGCAGGCCAGCATCGACAGGGCTTCGCACTGGGTCGGGTTGACCTTGCCGGGCATGATCGAACTGCCTGGCTCGTTGGCCGGCAGCCTGACCTCGGCGAAACCGGCGCGCGGCCCGGAGCCGAGCAGGCGCAAGTCGTTGGCGAGTTTCATCAGGGTCACGGCGAGGGTTTTCAGGGCGCCGGACAGGGTGGTCAGCGGCTCATGACCGGCTAGCGCGGCGAACTTGTTCGGTGCGGTGACAAACGGCAGGCCGGAGAGGGCGGCGAGCTCCGCGGCAATCGCTTCGCCAAAGCCATGGGGCGAGTTGAGCCCGGTACCGACGGCGGTCCCGCCCTGGGCCAGTTCGCAGACGGCCGGCAAGGCGCTGCGGATGGCTCGCTCGGCGTAGTCGAGCTGGGCAATGAAGGCGGACATCTCCTGGCCGAAGGTGATCGGCGTGGCGTCCATCAGATGGGTGCGCCCGGTCTTCACCAGCTTCATGTGGCGCGCCGCCAGCTCGGCGAGACCACCGGACAGTTCGTTGATCGACGGCAGCAGTTGCTGTTGCACGGCCTGCACCGTGGCGATGTGCATGGCCGTGGGGAAACAGTCGTTGGAGCTCTGCGAGCGATTGACGTGGTCGTTCGGGTGCACCGGCGCCTTGCCGCCACGCGGGTTGCCGGCCAGTTCGTTGGCACGCCCGGCAATCACCTCGTTGACGTTCATGTTGCTCTGGGTGCCGCTGCCGGTTTGCCAGACCACCAGGGGGAACTGCTCATCGTGCTCGCCGTCGAGCACTTCGTCGGCAGCCTGTTCGATCAGCCGGGCAATATCGGCCGGCAGGTCACCATTACGATCATTGACCCGGGCCGCCGCTTTCTTGATCAGCGCCAGGGCGTGCAGCACCGCCAGTGGCATGCGTTCGCTACCAATCGCGAAATTGATCAGCGAGCGTTGGGTCTGCGCGCCCCAGTAGGCGTCATCCGGGACTTCAACCTGGCCAAGGCTGTCGGTTTCAATACGGCTCATGGGTCACATTCCTTCAGGGTTGATAGCGAAGTTTAGGTGCTGAATGTCGCTGGGGGTTCCATCAGTCGATTTTTCTACCGTTCGGTTGCTGCAAATCAGGCCCGGCAAGGGGGAGGGGTTGAGCGCACGCGTTTTTTAGGCGCAGAATGGCTCCCCTTGGGGTTTTACCTCGCCAGCTAGAAAAGGAAACTCGATGACCCGTCTTCGTGCCATCTGTACCGCGGTTGCCCTGGTCTGCGCCAGCGGCCAGGCCTTCGCCGATACCGCCAGCCACAATGCCAGCGCCGAGGCTTTCCTGACCCTGGCGCATGCCGACAAGCTGGGTACCCCGGTGTACATGCAGGTGCAGCAGATGTTTGCCCAGCGCTTTGCCCAGACCAAGGCCCCGGAGTCGAAAAAAGCCCTGCTGGAAACCTACCAGGCCAAGGCTAACGCCGCACTGGACCAGGCCATTGGCTGGAACAAGCTCAAGCCGGACATGGTCAAGCTGTACACCAGCAACTTCAGCGAATCAGAACTCAAGGACCTGGTCGCGTTCTACAAGTCGCCTCTGGGCAAAAAAGTCCTGGAAAAAATGCCTCAACTGACTCAGCAATCGGCGCAGATGACCCAGGCCAAACTGGAAAGCGCGGTACCGGTGGTCAACAAACTGCTGGCCGACATGACCAACGAACTTGATCCAAAAGCCGCGGCAGCCGCCAAGAAAAAGCCCTGACCGGAGCCCGTGATGACCATGCAACAACGTATTGAGACGACGCTGAACGCGTTGCTACCTGTGCACCTGGATGTGCTGGACGAAAGCCACATGCACAGTCGCGGGTTGCAGACCCACTTCAA
Organism: Pseudomonas sp. NPDC087626; assembly: GCF_044743405.1. Lineage (NCBI taxonomy): Bacteria > Pseudomonadati > Pseudomonadota > Gammaproteobacteria > Pseudomonadales > Pseudomonadaceae > Pseudomonas > Pseudomonas sp. NPDC087626. The sequence continues at coordinate 27,610 of NZ_JBIUWJ010000030.1, read as the reverse complement.
GGCGGTAGTGGTCAGCGAACAGTTCGCCGGGCTCAACAGCGTCAAACGCCACCAGAAGGTCTACGCCACGCTGGGCGACCTGATGGGTGAGTTTCACGCGTTGGCGCTGCACACCTATACCCCCGAGGAGTGGGCCAAGACGGGCGTCGCGCCTGCCTCGCCGACTTGTGCCGGCGGCAGCAAGCACTGATCGCCTACAGGCCAGCTGATTTTTGTTAGACTACGCAGCGCGCCGCTTATGCCGGCGCGTTTTTTTTCGCATCCGGTTCACCCTTTACGAGGGTAGCCACCTGGAGAAATACCCATGACACAACAGATTGTCGTGGCGGCACTGTATAAGTTCGTCACCCTGGAAGATTACGTCGCACTGCGCGAGCCCCTGCTGCAGGCGATGGTCGACAACGGCATCAAAGGCACCCTGCTGATTGCCGAGGAAGGCATCAACGGCACGGTTTCCGGTAGCCGCGAAGGCATCGACGGCCTGATGGCCTGGCTCAAGAACGACCCGCGCATGGACGATATCGACCACAAGGAATCGTACTGCGACGATCAGCCGTTCTATCGCACCAAGGTCAAGCTCAAGAAAGAAATCGTGACCCTGGGCGTCGAAGGCGTCGACCCGAACAAGAAAGTCGGCACCTATGTCGAGCCGCAGGACTGGAACGCCTTGATCAGCGACCCGCAAGTGCTGTTGATCGATACCCGTAATGACTACGAGGTCTCGATTGGCACTTTTGAAGGGGCGATCGACCCGAAGACCACCAGTTTTCGCGAATTTCCCGACTACATCAAAGCCAACTTCGATCCGGCCAAGCACAAGAAGGTCGCGATGTTCTGCACCGGCGGCATTCGCTGCGAGAAGGCTTCGAGCTATATGCTCAGCCAGGGCTTCGATGAGGTCTTCCACCTCAAGGGCGGAATCCTCAAGTACCTCGAAGAGGTGCCGCAGGAAGAAACCAAATGGCAGGGCGACTGTTTTGTATTCGATAACCGGGTCACCGTTCGCCACGACTTGAGCGAAGGCGACTACGATCAATGTCATGCCTGTCGTACACCCGTCAGCGTAGAAGACCGCGCATCCGAGCACTATGTGGCTGGCATCAGTTGCCCTCATTGCTGGGATAAGCTGAGCGAGAAAACCCGTCGCAGTGCAATCGACCGGCAAAAGCAGATCGAATTGGCCAAGGCGCGCAACCAGCCGCACCCGATTGGTTACAACTACAAGCAATCCAGCACCGAGGCCTGAACCATGACCGCGCGCCTGCTCTATGTAATGGACCCGATGTGTTCCTGGTGCTGGGGGTTCGCTCCGGTGGCCGAGGCATTGGCCTTGCAGGCGCAGGCCGCCGGCGTGGACGTGCACCTGGTGGTCGGCGGTTTGCGCACGGGCAGTGGCGCGGCGCTGGAGCCGACTACCCGACGCTATATTCTTGAACACTGGCAGGCCGTCAACGACGCCACCGGCCAACCATTCAAGCTCGACGGTGCGCTGCCCGAAGGTTTTGTCTACGACACTGAGCCCGCCTGCCGCGCGCTGGTCACGGCCCGCAGCCTGGCACCGGATTGCGCCTGGCAGTTGCTCAAGCTGATCCAGCAGGCTTTTTATGCACAGGGGCGCGATGTGACCCATGCCAGCGTGCTGGTGGAGTTGGCCGAGCAAGCGGGCTTGCCGCGAATCGAATTCGCCGCAGCCTTCGACCGTGCCGACCAGCACGCCGCCACGGCGGCGGATTTCACCTGGGTCCAGGACCTGGGGATTGCCGGCTTCCCGACCTTGTTGGCCGAGCGTAACGGTCAACTGGCCTTGTTGACCAATGGCTACCAACCACTTAGCGAGCTGTCCCCGTTGCTCGGCCGCTGGCTGGAGCGTGCCGCCTGTGTATGACCAGCCTGACGCTGGACAGCCACCGGAGCGAGTCGATCGGCTGAGTTGGGCACACATCCGTCGCCTGGCACTGCGGCATAAAAAAGCCTTGTGGATCGCCAATGGCGTCGCCGTTCTGGCGACTCTGTGCAGCGTGCCGATTCCCTTGCTGTTGCCGTTGCTGGTGGATGAGGTGTTGCTGGGTAATGGCGATGCTGCGCTGAAGGTGATGAACCACGCGCTGCCCCAGGCCTGGCAAAGCGCCGCCGGTTATATCGGCCTGATGCTGCTGATCACCCTGACCCTGCGGTGTGCGGCATTGTTGTTCAACGTGGTGCAGGCTCGGCTGTTTGCCGGTTTGGCCAAAGACATTGTGTATCGCATTCGCCTGCGGCTGATCGAGCGCCTCAAGTGCATTTCCCTGGGCGAGTACGAAAGCCTGGGCAGCGGCACGGTCACCACCCACCTGGTCACCGACCTGGACACGGTCGACAAGTTTGTCGGCGAGACTCTCAGTCGGTTCCTCGTGGCCATGCTCACGCTGGTGGGCACGGCGGCGATCCTGGTCTGGATGCACTGGCAGCTGGCACTGCTGATTCTGCTGTTCAACCCACTGGTGATCTACGCCACGGTGCAGTTGGGCAAGCGGGTCAAGCACCTGAAGAAGCTGGAGAACGACAGCACCTCGCGGTTCACCCAGGCGCTGACCGAGACCCTGGACGCGATTCAGGAAATCCGTGCCGGCAACCGCCAGGGCTTTTTCCTCGGTCGTCTTGGCGCGCGCGCCCGGGACGTGCGCAACTATGCGGTCAACTCGCAGTGGAAAACCGATGCGTCGAGCCGCGCCAGTGGCTTGCTGTTCCAGTTCGGCATCGACATCTTTCGTGCCGCAGCGATGCTCACCGTGTTGTTCTCCGACCTGTCCATCGGGCAGATGCTGGCGGTGTTCAGCTACCTGTGGTTCATGATCGGTCCGGTCGAACAACTGCTGAATCTGCAATACGCCTATTACGCCGCCGGCGGTGCCCTGACGCGGATCAATGAGCTGTTGTCGCGCGCCGACGAGCCGCAGTACCCAGGAGGGATCGATCCGTTCAAGGGACGCGAGACAGTCGGTATCGAAGTGCAAGGCCTGAGTTTCAGCTATGGCGACGAGCCGGTGCTGGACCAGATGAACCTGTCCATTGCGCCCGGAGAAAAAGTCGCCATCGTCGGGGCCAGTGGTGGCGGTAAAAGCACCTTGGTGCAATTGCTCCTGGGGCTTTATACCCCCCAGGGCGGCGAAATCCGTTTTGGCGGTGTCACCCAGTACGACATTGGCCTGGAAACCATCCGCGAGCATGTCGCGGTGGTGCTGCAGCACCCGGCGCTGTTCAACGACAGTATTCGGGCCAACCTGACCATGGGCCGTGAGCGCAGTGACGAAGCCTGCTGGCAGGCCCTGCAGATTGCCCAACTCGACGCCACGGTCAAGGGCTTGCCCCAGGGGCTGGACAGTATTGTCGGGCGTTCCGGTGTGCGTTTGTCCGGTGGTCAGCGCCAACGCCTGGCGATTGCCCGGATGGTGCTCGCCGAACCCAAGGTGGTGATTCTCGACGAAGCCACCTCGGCGCTTGATGCCGCCACCGAGTACAACCTGCACCTGGCGCTGGCGCGGTTTCTCAGTGGGCGGACCACCTTGATCATTGCTCACCGCCTCTCGGCGGTGAAGCAGGCCGACCGGGTGTTGGTGTTCGATAGCGGGCAAGTTGCCGAGGATGGCGACCATCAGCAACTGATCGCGGAGGGTGGTTTGTACGCCAAGCTGTACGGTCATTTGCAACAGTTGTAGGTTTAACTCCACAACACCTGGAGCGCGTTTTCCCCACCGTCGTAGCCGAACTGCTTTATCACGATCGAGCACGACTCGCAGGGGGGCATCGTCGTGGCGATATTGACGGATTTGATCGCCCTGGGGTCGGGGTATTTTTCCCTGATCACGTGAATCAACTTGCTTTCGCTGTCCAGTGACGTCGGTTTTCTCGACTGTGCTGGCTTGTAGGTGCCGATGTCCTTGATGGTCGTCGGTACGGCCAGCAACTTGCCTTCAGCGGTCACATCGAGGGAAGTGAGGGGAAAGTACTGATTCATGTCGATATTGAAGTAGGTCGATTCACCAACCGGAACCGAATCCGCTCCAAGATGCTGTTTGAACAGCGGCAAGTGACCGGTTGCTTGTTGGGCACCAGAAACGCTCACGTAGATTTCCCGTTGCCCACTGCTGGTCAGGACATCGGCGTAGGCAATGTTTCTTGGATTGAAGGGGCGTTGGCGCTTGGGTATCAACTGGTGCAGCTTGTGCATAGTCTGGTTTATTCTCAGCGCGCTGTTCGCGTTACTGGCGTCGATCGTCGGCGACATGAACAGCGTATCGAAAATATTCGCGGTGCTTTGACGCAAGTCCTCCGGAGCGTCCTTGCTCCTGCTCCATGTCGTGGCTCCTTCAGGCAGTCGAGTGACGATCATTCTGGTTGAATGATCGAACATCAGTGCTTCTCCGGGACTGGTGTCGACCTTCAGGAATTTCATGTTGCCTGGAGGGTTAGGGGCCGTTCCGATCGGAATGGCGATCTCGTCCAGGGTTTTCATGGCGAGCTCAAGGGCTTCTTTGCTGTGGATACGTGCGATGTTGTTGGCACTCAATGACCCGGTGTATACCGTTAGCAGTTCCGCACCCAGGGTACCTTCAGCCATGTCAGCCTTGAACAATCGTTTCAATGTCAGCGGTTCACTCAGGCTTTGTCCCGTGGGCAGTGTTGCGACGTAATATTTGTCGGTGTTGATTCGGCTGAACACATAGGTACTCGATTCATCGATGGATGGCACCAGAATGACTCCGATCCGGTGCGGATCCTCGGCGCCCTCGTAAACCCCCTTGACCTCGATACGGCCATAAATACCTTTGCGGAATATCAGGCTGGCCGGCATTTCGCGGCGGGGCACCAGCCACTTCCTGGCAAAGCCAAGTTCGGTGATGTCACCTGTGTAAAGCTTCGGGATGTTGTCGATAATCTGATAAAGATTTCCCTCGTGGGTTACAAACAGGCCGTCATGGCCTGGCCGGCTAACCGCATCGGAAACCCTGTCGCCAAACCACGGCGCGTAACCTTTGGTTTCGTCAAATGAGCCGACTTCCGGTGTCGGGGCGGGCGTCCCTGTCACAAAACTGCTGAGGCATTCGCTGCTGTTGTTTGGCGCACGGCGTGGTCGACAGGGGATTAACGTCAATGCGTTGCTGTCATCGATCATCTCGACGCGACGCAGTTCTTCGCCATCCAGGCGGTAGGGGACGTCGTCGATGAAAGCTGTCGTACGCCCATCGATGTCGAACTGGTAGCGAGCGTGCGCCTGCTCCGGGAGTTCGATGAACACCAGATCGTCGGTTTTTTTCACGGTGCTGTAGCTTGAGCGACCGAGTGAAAGTTCATGATCCTGGAGCGTGAGCCGGGGGCCATAGGGGCGGGTGGACAGCGGGTCGACCAGGTAATGGTGGCCGTCGATCTTGCGCACCGGAACATCTTCGATGCCTTTGACGTTGCCCAGTTGATCGGCATCAATCAACGGTTTCCAGCGTCCCGGTTCAGTTGCCTGGGGTAGGCCGCTGACAAAGTCATAGCTATCGGCCTTGCCGGCGAGCTTTTTCAATTGGAACATCGCCCGCTTTTCGAGATGGGCTACCGCGCGTCCTGCGCTTCTCACACCCCTGCCAGTGAGTCGTAGCAGGTCAAGCGAACCGTCCAGTGGGTTGAAGTTTTTAACGCTCGAAATCACCAGTTTTCTGGACAGGTTTGCCATCCGCGGCAAAGTCGCGCGAATTCCGATTCTGCCGGATCGGGCGGCCAAGCGGATGCTCCCTGCAACGAACTTACCCAAGGGCATCACAAATGACACAATGTCGAGCACCAGGCCGATCACGCCAAGGACTCGATCACCGAACTGGTCCGATTGAAGGTCTTCGAGGCTGCCCCAGAAGGGTATGAAATCCTTGAGATTGTGCAGCCAGTGCTTTGTGTCGAGATCGCGCTCGTATTGTGTGACTCCCCAAGCCTCGCGGCGTGCCTCCTTTTCATCCACATAAAACAGATGTGTAGCAATGAAGGACGCAATTTGCCCGGTGCGCAAGGAGGACCATGTCAGACAGGAAGAGTAGTCGTGATGCGCCGGCGGAGTTGGGCCAGGCGGGAGGGTTTCGCCGAGCGGGTCGAGGATCGCCATGCAGGTAGCGCCAGGTTTCGGCTGGGCTCCGGTTGTGTGGGCATCCTTGTCGAATGGCAAGCGGTGTGTGCGTATGGCGACATAGGCGTCATAGTCTTCCTCCTTGAAGCGGCTGCGGAAAAAAAACTGGGCACGGACACCACCGACATGGGCTGTTGTCACATCGGGGCGCGGTCGTATTACGCCGGCACGGGGCAGGCACTCATAGAAACGCACGGAGTTCCGGTAAGTGGCTTGCAGCACAAACCCCATGCGTGCCCTGAGCGGCAGGGTGTGTTCTGCCGTTTCTTCATCGGCCTTGCGCGTGGTTTCATCGCGAAGGCTGAGAACCTTGACTTCGCCATGCTCCAACGCTTGACGATCGGGCCATGGCAGCGTGACCAACAGGCTTTTGATCAGGTATTGGTAGGTGTTTTTTGTCTTGGCGAGGTAGCTTTTGAACTGCTTGTCGAACAGTGCGTCGATATCAGGCAATGCGCGGTCCCGTGGAAGCAACAGGATAAGGGAAGCAGGGTCGTCAGGATTTGCCCGGCCCCTTGCGAGCTTGCCATCCGGGGTCAATCTGATCCAGAAGCTCGCGGTCTTGCCGTCCCGGCTGATGTACCACTTGCTATCGGAGCTCAAGCCGCCTGAGGCGTAGACTTCGAGCAGCGGCCAGGTTGCCTGCGGCACAACCGGGGTATCCAGGATGCTGCGTTCAACGCGGTTGCCTGACCGATAAAGGTTGCGCATCACACGGATGCTCAAGGGGTCGATCGAAATGTCGTTGGTCAATGCCAGCTTCAGTTGCTGTTCCGCCAGCTTCAACCGTTGTGGTGGCGCGAGGTCGAGTTGGACGATAGTGTCGTTCAACTTCACCATGTGGTCTTCCAGCACTTGCAGGGTTTTCATTTTGTATTCCCGAACGTCGCTGGTTTGTTCGCTCGGTGCCAATGCCTCGGTCGCTTGCGCCCAGGTCAACGCGGCTGGAATTCTCGTCAGCGCGATCAATTGGAGGAGAGCGTCCTGGGCGTTCTCGCTTTTTTTCAACGGTAGATCGACCAGTTGTTGGAAGGTCAGTCGTTGCAGCAGCGTCGGGTCCAGTGCATGAGCGAGATGGACGCCGTGAACGAAATTGACCCAGACGATAGATGTGGCATAGGGCAAGTCGTTGGGAATGTCGCGTACCTGAAATTCAAGTGGCAACCTGACTTGGCTGAGCCTTGCCAGTAGCGCTGTTTCGGTCGGCGTTGTCGCAAGAAGTGAATCCTCCAGGTGTTGCCGGAAGTTCTTTTGAATCTGCGCGTAGCTTTTGCCGTGGTTGCTGCGGTGTTGCAACTCATAGCCGGCAATCTTGTGTGGTGCTCCTGTATGCTGCAGGTCCAGGTCGTACCATAGTCGTAACGCTTCCAGCAGCAGTTTTGCGCCGATGTCTGGAATCGTTTCTTCGTCGGGTTCTTTGCCGTACCAATTGAGCACTTCCAGTAGCCGCCGGGCCGTGTCGCGTGCCTTCGCAGTGTCGAGCAAGCGCTCGAGGCAGGCCGTGGGCTGGGTGGCCAGTTGATGGGGTGTCATGGGGGGCGAGATCTCACTGGCCAGGGCGTCGATGACGGAGCCGCCTTCATCAGTGAGTATTTTGCTGATGACGTTGTGAATCGCAGTGTGATCGTGCGGTTCTATCAACTCGCTGATTTGCAACCCCTGCTCCAGGTTCAATCGGTGAGCGGCGCGTTTTTCCTGCACTTCTTCAATCAGTCGGCTCAGAGACCCCGGGGTTTGTGCGGTTGGCAATGCAAGGCCGTAAAACTTCAGGCACTGCGGTAAGGGCAGCAAGCGGTCAGTGCGTATGTGTCCACCTATACTCACCAGCGCCCGTTGAAAGGCTCGAATCCCGTTGGCGGAATGTGTTACGTCATCGATCGTGTAAAGGGCGACGGAGCCATCGTTGCGGCTCGTTGAGAAAACACACTGATCGGCGATGCCGTTGACTTCGGTCAGTCGTCCTTTCAGGGGCTTGAGATGCTTGGACAACATCGTGTTTGCGGCATCCTCGAAAAGCGCCAGCAGCAGGGCTTGCGCATGATTGTGCTCAATGCCCAGGGGAGAGCCCGCCTGGGGGGGCATGTAAAAACCATTCAAATCGGAAGATGCTGTTTGTACGCTTTTTAAGGCAGTCAATAACACCCCGTATTCGGTCTGTTGGCTGGCATGTCGTTGCAGCGGGGTGAGCGTTGAGGTTGGAAATTGCATGAGATTGCAGCTCTGGAAATGGATGAGAGCTTTCAGTGTCTGGGCTTCGGTCCGTGCGCATGAGGTACATATGTGTTGCACGTTATGGCGTGTCTTGCTTGCCGGGAGTGAGATCGCCTCCTAGGCTAGCTGTAACGATTTCGGCTGCACGTCGATCAAGCAGCGTTAACGCAAGGGACCTCATGAAGCAAAAAAGGACGCTCGGGACACCTCGGCTGCTGGGCATCGTCTGGCCGTTTATTGCCGTCGTCCTATTTCAGGCCCTGCTCGGTGGTGTCAGCCTCTATACGCTGTCGGCGGTTCGCGGCTATGTGGCCGGCGAGAGCCTGTGGTCCAAGAGCCAGAAAGACGCGATCTACTACCTCAATCTCTACGCTGACAACCGCGACGAATCTATCTTTCGAAAATACCAGCAGGCCATGACGGTGCCGGAAGGTGGCCATGAACTGCGGGTTGCACTGGACCGCGAGCCGCCGGACCTGGAGGCGGCCCGACTAGGCATTCTCAAGGGGGGTAATCACCCGGACGACGTACCGAGCCTGATCTGGCTGTACTTGAATTTTCGCCATTTCAGCTATCTGCAAATCGCTATCGATCGTTGGATTGAGGGTGATGCGTATCTGGTCCAGCTGGACACTGTTGCCCGGGACATGCACGAGCGCATCAGCCGCAACCAGGCCACCGAAGCGGACATGGCGCGGTGGAAAGCGCGGATATTTGCCATCAATGAAGGTGTAACCCCCGCCGCCAAGGCCTTCAGCGATGCGCTGGGCGAGGGCTCGCGGGTGATTTTGCGCTGGTTGCTGTACACCAACCTGGCAACCGCGCTCGGTCTGATTGTCCTGGCCTTGCTGCGGACCCACAAACTGCTCGCGCAGCGCCACGCTTTTGCCGATGCCTTGCAGCTGGAAAAAGAGCGCGCGCAAATTACCTTGCAGTCGATTGGTGACGCCGTGATCACCACCGATGTCGAGGGCGCCATTGCTTACATGAACCCGGCGGCCGAAGCACTGACCCACTGGAAGGCTGGACAGGCCGTCGGCCTGCCGCTGGCGGAGTTGTTCAATCTGCTGGATGAGAACGCCCAGGCCGACGGCTTCACCCTGATCGAGCACATTCTCAGCGGTCAGCTCAGTGGCAGCAGCGAACACGCCAAGCTGATCCAGCGTCTGGACGGCAGTACGGTGTCGGTGACCCTGGTCGGGTCGCCGATTCACACGGCCGGCAAGGTCAGTGGCACGGTGCTGGTGTTGCATGACATGACCCAGGAGCGGCAATACATCGCCAACCTTTCCTGGCAGGCGACCCACGACGCCTTGACCGGCCTGGCCAACCGTCGCGAATTCGAATTTCGCCTGGAGCAGGCGCTGCATAACCTGACACGCCAACCTGGGCGACATGCGCTGATGTTCCTCGACCTCGATCAATTCAAGCTGGTCAATGACACCTGTGGACATGCTGCCGGCGATGAGTTGCTGCGACACATCTGTGCCTTGCTGCAGTCTGGATTGCGCGAGGGTGACACCCTGGCTCGGCTGGGGGGGGACGAGTTCGGCATTCTCCTGGAGAACTGCTCGCCGGAGTCCTCGGAGAAAATCGCCGAGACCCTGCGCCAGACCGTGCAAAACCTGCATTTTGTCTGGAAAGGCCGGCCATTCGTGACCACTGTCAGTATCGGCCTGGTGCACGTCGCGCAGAATCCGGCGACCCTGGAAGCCTTGCTGCGGGCCGCGGACATGGCGTGCTACATGGCCAAGGAGAAGGGCCGTAACCGCGTCCAGCTGTACCATGTCGACGATTCCGAGTTGTCGCTGCGCTTTGGCGAAATGGCTTGGGTGCAGCGCTTGCACATGGCCCTTGAAGAAAATCGCTTCTGTTTGTACTCCCAGGAAATCGCCACCTTGGGGCACGTCGATACAGGCGGTGGGCATGTCGAAATTCTTCTACGACTGCATGACGAAGCCGGGCGAATGATATTGCCCAGTTCTTTTATTCCCGCCGCCGAACGTTATGGCTTGATGACTTCCCTGGATCGCTGGGTGGTCGAGAATGTATTCAAGATAATTGCCCAGTGTATGGCCCGACAACATGAAGGGCCGATGGCGATGTGTGCGATTAATCTGTCAGGCATTACTATTGGTGATGATGAATTTTTAATCTTCTTGCGTCAGCAGTTTGTTATTCACGGTATTCCGCCTGAAATGATTTGTTTTGAAATTACTGAAACCAGTGCAATTTCAAATTTATCCAGTGCAATTAAATTTATTAATGAACTCAAAGGCTTGGGTTGCTACTTTTCTCTAGATGATTTTTGTGCCGGAATGTCATCGTTCGCGTATCTGAAACACTTACCTGTAGACTTTCTAAAGATCGACGGAAGTTTCGTCAGGGATATGCTGGACGACCCGATTAACCGCGCAATGGTCGAAGTGATCAACCACATTGGTCATGTCATGGGTAAGCGCACGATTGCCGAATTTGTTGAAACCCCGCAGATCGAGCAGGCCTTGCTGGAAATCGGCGTGGATTATGCGCAGGGTTACAACATTGAACGTCCGCAGTTGTTTACCACTGACAGCCTGCTCTGTCGGCCGAGTCGACCTCGGCCATTGTTGTTCAAGGCGCCCGGTACGTTCCGTTGAAGTTGTCTGTCGATCCCTGACCATCACAATCAAAAGGAGTGCGACAGTGATCGATACATTCAACAGAACCGGCCCGCTTATGGAAGCTGCTAGTTATCCTGCCTGGGCTCAGCAATTGATTCAGGCGTGCAGCGAGAGCAAGCGTCGGGTTGTCGAACATGAACTTTACCTGCGTATGCGCGACAACCAACTCAGCGCCAGGACCATGCGCCAATACTTGATTGGTGGCTGGCCGGTGGTGGAACAATTTGCGCTGTATATGGCGCAGAACCTGACCAAGACCCGCTTTGCCCGGCACCCGGGCGAAGACATGGCACGCCGCTGGTTGATGCGCAATATCCGGGTAGAACTCAATCATGCCGACTATTGGCTGCATTGGAGTCGTGCCCATGGCGTGAGCCTGGAAGATTTGCAGGCGCAACAAGTGGCGCCCGAACTGCATGCGCTGAGTCATTGGTGCTGGCATACCAGTTCGTCCGACTCGTTGATCGTGGCCATCGCCGCCACCAACTATGCGATCGAGGGGGCGACAGGGGAGTGGGCGGCGCTGGTTTGTTCCAACGGGATCTATGCGGCGTCATTTGCCGATGAGGAACGCAAACGCGCCATGAAGTGGCTGAAAATGCACGCGCAGTACGATGATGCTCATCCTTGGGAGGCGCTGGAGATCATCTGCACGCTCGCCGGCCAAAACCCCAGCAAGGCGCTGCAGGAAGAGCTGCGCCTAGCCGTGTGCAAAAGCTACGACTATATGTACCTGTTCCTGGAGCGCTGCCTGCAACTGGAGTACGTCCACAAGCCCAGCGTAGTCCGTGGGCGAATGGCGATGGCGGAAGGCTGACGGCGCGGCTCCTGCAGCAGCTGGCGCAGCCTGCGTTGGGTTGCGCGGCGACCCCCGACATTCTCAAGCAGGGTGTCGGGGGATTACCCCGCCATCGCCAGGCGATTACGCCCCTCGCGCTTGGCCACGTACAGCGCACTGTCAGCGCGGCGCAGCAGGCTTTCGGCCGATTCTGCGGGGAGCAGGGTCGAGCAGCCGAGGCTGACGGTCAGCTCGATCAGCTTGCCCTCAACCCGATAATCCTCCACCTGTGCGCTGTATCGCAGGCGTTCACCGACCATGGCCGCAGCTTCGCGGCTGGTATTGGACAGCAGGATCAAAAACTCCTCGCCACCGAAACGAAACACCATGTCGACGTTGCGCAGTTGGTTCTTGATCGACGTGGCGACGGCCTTGAGCACCTGGTCGCCAGCAGCGTGGCCGTGGCTGTCATTGACGCGCTTGAAATGGTCGATATCCAGCATCAGCAGGGACAAAGGCTGCTGGTGACGTCGGGCCATGTGGATTTCCCGTTCCAGGGTCTGATCCATGGCGATACGGTTACCGGTACCGGTCAGGGGGTCACGCAGTGCACTTTGAGTCGCCGCTCGATACAGCAGGGCGTTGCGCATGGGGAACAACAAGGGCACCAGCAGGGCTTCGAGGTTGGCCTGCTCCTGCTCGCTGAAACGTTGATTGCGCCGGAACACCAGTTCACCCAGGTGTTCACCCTGATGGCTGAGGCTGTAGCTCACCGAGTGATGGCCGCGCTGGCCGAGCTCCAGGCGCAATTCGCTGGACTCGTGCCGATAGTGCAGGGCGTCCAGCGGAACCAGGCGCTGAACTTCGCGAAAAAACAGGCCGAGGATACGTTGCGGTTCCAGGCTGGTTTGCAATTGCAGGCCCATTTGCTGGCGCAACTGGCTCAGGCTCGCAGGGCGTTCCACAAGGGGCGGGATCTGGCCAAAACCCAGGCGTTGCAATTTGGCGCTATCAAAATCAATTGCGTGGGTCTGGGTCGGAGATTTCATATGGCGTGCGCCCCCAAGCAGGAATGCTGTCTGACAAGCTGGGTTACAGCGTGTTTGGTGCAGATTTAGAGCGAAATGCGTGCCATCGGTTCATTTTCTGGAAAAGCCGATTGCAATCAGATGCTTGGGGCACCCAGCGGGGTATGCCTGCGAGCAATATGACGGTTGTTTGACTAAGCATAGCAGAATAGTGGCACCGCCTGGCTCATGCCGCGGCGGGAAGCCGTCGCGGCATGCTGGGGGCGAGCTTACTGGGCGTCGAACGCCTGGCCGTTGATGCCGCTGCTATCCGGCCCCATGAGGTACAGGTAGACCGGCATGATCTCTTCCGGGGTCGGGTTGTTGTTCGGGTTTTCCCCGGGGTAGGCCTGGGCACGCATGCTGGTGCGGGTGGCGCCCGGGTTGATGCTGTTGGAGCGGATCGGTGCGACGGTGTCGACTTCATCGGCCAGGGTCTGCATCAAGCCCTCGGTGGCGAACTTCGATACGCCATAAGCACCCCAGTAGGCACGGCCCTTGCGACCCACGCTGCTGGAGGTGAAGATCACCGAGGCGTCCTTGGACAGCTTGAGCAGGGGCAGCAGGGTGCTGGTGAGCATGAACATGGCGTTGACGTTGACTTGCATCACGCGCATGAAGTTTTCGCCGGACAGTTGCTCGATCGGCGTGCGTGGACCAATGATCGAGGCGTTGTGCAGCAGGCCGTCAAGGTGCCCGAACTCAGTCTCGATCATTGCCGCCAACTCGTCGTACTGGTGCGGCAGAGCGGTTTCCAGGTTGAACGGGATCACCGCCGGTTGAGGGTGGCCCGCAGCTTCGATTTCGTCGTAGACCTGGGTTAGGTTGGCTTCGGTCTTGCCCAGCAACAGCACGGTGGCGCCGTGAGCTGCGTAGGTTTTCGCGGCGGCTGCACCGATCCCGCGGCCGGCACCGGTGACCAGGATGACCCGGTCCTTGAGCAATTCAGGACGAGCGGAGTAATCAAACATAAAAAACCTCTACAAAAATTCTTCAGGTCAGGCGCAATCCCAGCGGGGGCGCCGGTGCGGCTATCGCCAGCAGGCGCGCTCCCACAGATGTGGTGCGTTGACTGCTTAGCAGCTGCACAACGCGCTATCGAGCACCTTGCGCAACTCCAGCGGATGATCCACCACCACGTCCGCACCCCAGTGCCGCGGGTTGTCGTCTGGGTGAATGTAGCCGTAGGTGACCGCGGCGGTGCGGGTGCCGGCATCGCGTCCGGACTCGATGTCGCGCAGGTCGTCGCCGACGAACAGGACGCTGGCCGGGTCGAGGTCGAGCATCTTGCACGCGAGGATCAGCGGTTCCGGGTCTGGCTTGCTGTTCTTTACGTGATCCGGGCAGATCAGTAGGGCCGAGCGCTCGGCCAGCCCCAGTTGTTGCATGATCGGCTCGGCAAAACGCAGCGGCTTGTTGGTCACTACGCCCCAGATCAGATTGGCCTTCTCGATGTCGGCCAGCAGTTCAGCCATACCGTCGAACAGTTTGCTGTGGACCGCGCAGCCCTTGAGGTAGCGCTCGAGGAACTCCAGGCGTAGTTCCTCGAAGCCTGGCGCCTGCGGGTCCAGCATGAAGGTCGCGGCGACCATGGCCTTGGCCCCGCCGGAAATCTCGTCGCGGATGCGTTTGTCCGGGATCGCTGGCAGCCCGCGCTCGGCCAGCATGTCCTGGCAGATGGCAATGAAGTCCGGCGCGGTGTCGAGCAGGGTGCCGTCCATGTCGAAGAGAACTGCTCTGATTGCCATGGGCTTACTCCTCGCGCAGGGTCTGGATCATGTAGTTGACGTCAACGTCGCTGGCCAGCTTGTAGTGCTTGGTCAGCGGGTTGTAGGTCAGGCCGATGATGTCCTTGACGGTCAGGCCGGCTGCACGGCTCCAGGCGCCCAGTTCGGAAGGGCGGATGAATTTCTTGAAGTCGTGGGTGCCGCGTGGCAGCAGCTTCATGATGTATTCCGCGCCGACGATGGCGAACAGGTAGGCCTTCGGGTTGCGGTTGATGGTGGAGAAGAACACCTGGCCGCCGGGCTTGACCATACGGAAGCAGGCGCGGATCACCGACGAGGGGTCGGGCACGTGCTCGAGCATTTCCAGGCAGGTGACCACGTCGAACTGCTCGGGCATTTCTTCGGCCAGGGCTTCGGCGGTGATCTGCCGGTATTCCACGCTCACGCCCGACTCCAGTTGATGCAACTGGGCAA
Organism: Pseudomonas sp. NPDC087626; assembly: GCF_044743405.1. NCBI lineage: Bacteria > Pseudomonadati > Pseudomonadota > Gammaproteobacteria > Pseudomonadales > Pseudomonadaceae > Pseudomonas > Pseudomonas sp. NPDC087626. Next base: position 12,551 of record NZ_JBIUWJ010000030.1, on the reverse strand, counting down.
CTGCCAGGGGCGCTTCACCCATGTCGATGCCCATCACGGTGGCGCCGCGCTGTGCCATGGATTCGCTGAGGATGCCGCCGCCACAGCCGACGTCCAGGACCTTCTTGCCCGCCAGTTTGACGCGTTCGTCAATCCAGTTGACGCGCAGTGGGTTGATGTCGTGGAGGGGCTTGAACTCGCTTTCGCGATCCCACCAGCGATGGGCCAGGGCCTCGAATTTGGCGATTTCAGCGTGGTCGACGTTGCTCATGGGTAATCCTCTGAATCTGAAATATTTTGCTGTCAGCCTTGAGGTTCAGCTCAAGGGGTCGTTCTATTCGGTGTGGCCGCTGATGCGTTGGCCCCAGGCGTTGGCCGTGGCGCACAGCTGTTGTTCATCGAGGCGCGTCAGGCGCCGGTCGTCGAGCAATTGCTTGCCGCCGACCCAAAGGTGTTTCACGCAGTCCCGGCCGGTGGCATAGATCAGTTGCGAGACTGGGTCGTAGACCGGTTGCTGGGCCAGGCCGGACAGGTCGAAGGCCACCAGGTCGGCAAGCTTGCCGACTTCCAGCGAGCCAATCTGCTGTTCCAGACCCAGGGCACGGGCGCCGTTGAGGGTCGCCATGCGCAGGGCGCGATGGGCGTCCAGGGCGCTGGCGGATCCGGCAACGGCTTTGGCCAGCAGGGCGGCGGTACGGGTTTCGCCCAGCAGGTCCAGGTCGTTGTTGCTGGCGGCGCCATCGGTGCCGATCGCCACATTGACCCCGGCTTGCCACAAACGCTCCACCGGGCAGAAGCCGCTGGCCAGTTTCAGGTTCGATTCCGGGCAATGAATCACGCTGCTGTTGCTTTCTACCAGCAATGCCAGGTCGTCTTCGCTGATCTGGGTCATGTGCACTGCCTGGAAGCGTGGCCCCAGCAGGCCCAGGCGTGCCAGGCGGGCCAATGGCCGCTCGCCGTGCTTTTCCAGCGCCTGGTGCACCTCGATCGCGGTTTCGTGGACGTGCATGTGAATGGCGGCGTCCAGCTCCTCGGCGATGACCCGGACTTTCTCCAGGTTTTCATCGCCAACGGTGTAGGGTGCATGGGGACCGAAGGCGATTTTGAGGCGTGGATGGTGCTTGAGGTCGCCGAACAGTTCGATGCCCTGGCGGATCGCCTCATCGGCACTGCTGGCGCCGGGAATCGGGAAGTCGAGGATCGGAATCGCGATCTGTGCCCGTATGCCGCTGTTATGGACACGCTCACTGGCAACTTTGGGGAAGAAGTACATGTCCGAGAAGCAGGTGATGCCACCTTTGATCTGTTCGGCGATGGCCAGGTCGGTGCCGTCGCGTACAAAGGCTTCATCAACCCACTTGGCCTCGGCTGGCCAGATGTGCTGTTCGAGCCAGGTCATCAGTGGCAAGTCGTCGGCCAGGCCGCGGAACAGGGTCATTGCCGCATGCCCATGGGCGTTGATCAGCCCGGGGCTGAGCAGCATGCCTGGCAACTCCCGGACCTCATGGGCCGCGAGTTTGAGTGCAGCGCTGCGCGGACCGATGAAGGCAATTCGCCCGTCGCGGATCCCCAGGCCATGCTCCTTGAGCACCACGCCCGCCGGCTCGACAGGCACCAGCCAGGTCGGCAGCAAGAGGAGGTCGAGAGCGGCAACGGGGGTCGGCATCGAGGATTCGGTCCAGTGCTTTTGTAAAGGATGGCGAAGTATACCCGAGCGTCTTCGCGGGGGGATCGCTATAATCGACGGCTTTTGTTCATGAGTACGGGGTGAGGGATGCGCGATCGACTGTTGGCTGCTGAGAAGGTGAAGGCCATCGATTGGCGAGACGGCACCCTGTACCTGCTGGATCAGCGCCTGCTGCCGTTCGAGGAGCGCTGGATCGCCCATACCAGCGCGGCACAGGTGGCGGAGGCCATTCGTGCGATGGTGGTCCGTGGCGCCCCGGCAATCGGCATTAGCGCCGCCTATGGCATGGTGCTGGCCGCGCGTGCCCGAATCGCCGCAGGTGGCGACTGGCAGGCGGCGCTGGAAGAGGATTTCGCCCTGCTGGCCGAGTCCCGCCCGACTGCGGCTAACCTGTCCTGGGCCCTGGGGCGTATGCGCGAACGCCTGGCGCGGCTCAAGGCTCACGCCCAGCCCTTGGTCGCGCTCGAAACCGAAGCCCTGGCGATCCAAGAAAGTGATCGTGAGGCCAACCTGACCATCGCCCAGTTGGGCGTCGACCTGATTCGCAAGCACCAAGGCAACGCGCAGACCATCCTCACCCATGGCAATGCCGGTGCGCTGGCCACGGGCGGCTTCGGTACGGCGCTGGGGGTGATTCGCGGGGCGTTCCTGGAAGGCATGGTCGAGCGGGTCTATGTCGACGAAACCCGGCCCTGGCTACAAGGCTCGCGCCTTACCACCTGGGAGCTGGCCAACGAAGGCATTCCGGTGACTGTCAATGCCGATGCCGCCGCCGCCCATATCATGAAGACCAAGGGGATTACCTGGGTGGTCGTCGGCGCTGATCGGATCGCCGCCAATGGCGATGTGGCTAGCCAGATCGGCACCTACCAGTTGGCAGTCAACGCCATGCACCACGGCGTGCGCTTCATGGTGGTGGCGTCGAGCTCGACCATCGACATGGACCTGGCCAGCGGCGAGGACATCGCCCTTGAAGAGCGCGACGCCGGTGAGTTGCTCGAAGTGGGCGGCAAGCGGATCGGTGAGGGGGTCGAGGCTTTCAATCCGGTGTTCGACGTCACGCCGGCGGACTTGATCGATGCCATCATCACCGAAAAAGGCCTGGTCGAGCGGCCGGATACCGCAAAGATGGCGCAATTGATGTGCCGCAAGCGCCTGCATTGATCAGCTCAGGTGCCTGAGCGATTGTCGTCGCGAGCAGGTTCATTCCCACAGGTTTTGCGCCCACCACAGGCTCTGCAGGAGCTGGCTTGCCAGCGAAGGGGCAGGTCAAGTCAATAAATTAACCACAATCTAGTCTCGAATCAGCCTCTAAGCTTCTCTCGTCCCCCTCAAGCCTGTCATCGGTCAACTAACTATGCTCCATGCGCATCAGGGGGATAGGTGCGTGGCGGCTCTTGTGATAACATCCGGCGGTTTCCAAGGTCGCCCCGCGGGGTAACCTTTACTGCGCAGATCCATGGCATAACTCGTTGATTTGTCGTAAGTCGGTGCATGGCACTCAGCCTGCAGCGGCGAGCTTCGTTCGTCCCATCTGGATGTGACGAAGTTTCACCAGAAAAAGGAATCAGGCTTCTCATGGGCGAACTGGCCAAAGAAATCCTCCCGGTCAATATCGAAGACGAGCTGAAGCAGTCCTACCTCGACTACGCAATGAGCGTAATTGTCGGGCGGGCACTGCCTGATGCGCGCGATGGCTTGAAGCCCGTGCATCGGCGTGTGCTGTTCGCTATGAGCGAGCTGGGTAACGACTTCAACAAGCCGTACAAGAAATCTGCCCGTGTTGTCGGTGACGTGATCGGTAAGTATCACCCCCACGGTGATACCGCGGTGTACGACACCATCGTTCGGATGGCGCAGCCATTCTCGCTGCGTTACCTGCTGGTCGACGGCCAGGGCAACTTCGGTTCGGTCGACGGCGACAACGCCGCAGCGATGCGATACACCGAAGTGCGCATGACCAAGCTGGCGCACGAGCTGCTGGCTGACCTGCACAAGGAAACCGTGGACTGGGTGCCGAACTACGACGGCACCGAAATGATCCCGGCGGTCATGCCGACCCGTATTCCCAACCTGCTGGTCAACGGCTCCAGCGGTATCGCCGTGGGCATGGCGACCAACATTCCGCCGCACAACCTCGGTGAAGTCATCGACGGTTGCCTGGCGCTCATCGACAATCCTGAGCTGACTGTCGACGAGTTGATGCAATACATCCCGGGTCCGGACTTCCCGACCGCTGCGATCATCAACGGTCGCGCCGGCATCATCGAAGCCTACCGTACCGGCCGCGGGCGCATTTACATGCGTGCCCGCTCGACGATCGAAGACATCGACAAGGTCGGTGGTCGCCAGCAGATCGTCATCACCGAACTGCCTTACCAGTTGAACAAGGCGCGTCTGATCGAGAAGATCGCCGAGCTGGTCAAAGAGAAGAAACTGGAAGGCATCACCGAGCTGCGCGACGAGTCCGACAAGGATGGTATGCGCGTCGTGATCGAATTGCGTCGCGGCGAAGTGCCAGAGGTGATTCTCAACAACCTCTACGCCCAGACTCAGCTGCAAGCAGTGTTCGGTATCAACATCGTTGCGCTGATCGATGGCCGTCCGCGGATCCTCAATCTCAAGGATCTGCTGGAAGCCTTCGTGCGTCACCGTCGCGAAGTCGTGACCCGTCGTACCGTGTTCGAGCTGCGTAAAGCTCGCGAGCGTGGCCACATCCTGGAAGGCCAGGCCGTTGCCCTGTCGAACATCGACCCGGTCATCGCCCTGATCAAGGCCTCGCCAACGCCGTCGGAAGCCAAGGAAGCGCTGATCAGCACTGCCTGGGAATCCTCCGCCGTGGTGGCGATGGTCGAGCGCGCCGGTGCCGACTCTTGCCGTCCAGAGACCCTGGACCCGCAATACGGCCTGCGCGAAGGCAAGTACTTCCTGTCGCCGGAACAGGCGCAAGCCATTCTGGAGCTGCGTCTGCACCGCCTGACTGGCCTGGAGCACGAAAAGCTGCTGGCCGAGTATCAAGAGATCCTCAACCAGATCGGCGAGCTGATCCGCATCCTCAACAGCGCCACGCGCCTGATGGAAGTGATCCGCGAAGAGCTGGAAGTGATCCGCGCCGAGTACGGCGATGTGCGTCGCACCGAAATCCTCGATGCCCGTCTCGACTTGACCCTGGGTGACATGATCCCGGAAGAAGAGCGCGTCGTGACCATTTCCCACGGTGGCTACGCCAAGACCCAGCCATTGGCTGCGTACCAGGCTCAGCGTCGTGGCGGTAAAGGCAAGTCGGCGACTGGCGTCAAGGATGAGGACTACATCGCTCACCTGCTGGTTGCCAACAGCCACACCACGCTGCTGCTGTTCTCCAGCAAGGGCAAGGTGTACTGGCTGAAAACCTACGAGATTCCGGAAGCTTCCCGCGCTGCCCGTGGGCGTCCGCTGGTCAACCTGCTGCCGCTGGACAGTGATGAGTACATCACGACCATGCTGCCGGTCGAGGAATACACCGAAGGTCACTTCATCTTCATGGCGACCGCCAAAGGCACCGTGAAGAAGACCCCGCTGGAATCCTTCAGTCGTCAACGCAGCGTCGGCCTGATTGCGCTGGAGCTGGACGAAGGCGACGTATTGATCAGCGCAGCCATCACCGATGGCGAGCGTGAAGTCATGCTGTTCTCCGACGGCGGCAAGGTCACTCGCTTCAAGGAATCCGATGTACGTGCCATGGGCCGTACTGCACGTGGTGTGCGCGGCATGCGCCTGCCGGAAGGGCAGAAGCTGATTTCCATGCTGATCCCGGAAGAAGGCAGCCAGATCCTCACCGCTTCGGCGCGTGGTTATGGCAAGCGTACCGCCATCGGCGAGTTCCCGGAGTACAAGCGTGGCGGCCAGGGCGTGATCGCCATGGTCAGCAACGATCGCAACGGCCGTCTGGTAGGTGCCGTTCAGGTGCTCGACGGTGAGGAGATCATGCTGATTTCCGACCAGGGCACTCTGGTGCGTACCCGTGTCGACGAAGTCTCGAGCCTGGGTCGTAACACCCAGGGCGTGACCCTGATCAAGCTGGCCAGCGACGAAACGCTGGTAGGCCTGGAGCGGGTCCAGGAGCCGTCGGAAGTCGAAGGTGACGAGCTGGAAGGTGAAGAGGGTGCGGTATTCGACGGCGAGGTCGTGATCGACGACGTGGTTGACGATCAGCAACTCGATGCCGCCGCTGACGAAGAACCGCAAGAGTAAGCGGACAAACAGGGGGCGGATGAAAATTCGCCCCCTTGTTGTTTGTCCCTATGGAAAATTGATGACCCTGTAGGAGCGAGCTCGCTCGCGATGGACGTTAACGATGACGCGGGTTTCCTGATTAAGCGCGGCGTCCTCAGGTTTTTCGCGAGCAAGCTCGCTCCTACAGTTGATCGCTGCTCAGCCATGTGAGTGGCGATCGCCCCCTATAAATGTGTGATACCACCAAATCAGAGCGAGATTGGATGTGAGCAAGAGAGCCTATAACTTCTGTGCCGGTCCGGCGGCACTTCCCGAAGCTGTCCTGCAACGTGCCCAGGGTGAACTCCTGGATTGGCACGGCAAGGGCCTCTCCGTCATGGAAATGAGCCATCGCAGTGATGAGTTCGTGTCCATTGCCACCAAGGCCGAGCAGGATCTGCGTGATCTGCTGAATATCCCTTCGAACTACAAAGTACTGTTTCTGCAAGGTGGCGCGAGCCAGCAATTTGCCCAGATTCCGCTGAACCTGTTGCCGGAAAACGGCACCGCCGACTATATCGACACCGGTATCTGGTCGCAGAAAGCCATCGAAGAAGCTTCCCGTTACGGCCACGTCAACGTTGCCGCGACCGCCAAGCCCTACGACTATTTTGCAATTCCCGGACAGAACGAGTGGCAGTTGTCGCAAGACGCCGCCTACGTGCACTACGCGCCGAACGAAACCATCGGCGGCCTGGAGTTTGGCTGGGTGCCGGAAACTGGTGATGTGCCGCTGGTCGCCGACATGTCTTCGGACATTTTGTCGCGCCCGATCGATGTTTCGCGTTTTGGCATGATCTACGCCGGCGCCCAGAAAAACATCGGCCCGAGCGGTATCGTGGTCAACATCGTGCGCGAAGACCTGCTGGGTCGTGCCCGCTCGTTGTGCCCGACCATGCTCGACTACAAGGTCGCGGCCGACAACGGCTCGATGTACAACACCCCGCCAACCCTGGCCTGGTACTTGTCCGGCCTGGTGTTCGAGTGGCTGAAGGATCAAGGTGGCGTGGAAGCTATCGGTAAGCTCAACGAGGCCAAGCAGCGCACTCTGTATGACTTCATTGATGCCAGCGGCCTGTACAGCAACCCGATCAACAAGACTGATCGCTCGTGGATGAACGTGCCGTTCCGCCTGGCCGACGATCGCCTGGACAAGCCATTTTTGGCCGGTGCCGAGGAGCGGGGCCTGCTGAACCTCAAGGGTCACCGTTCGGTAGGCGGTATGCGCGCCTCCATCTATAACGCCGTCGACATCGTTGCGGTCAACGCACTGGTTTCGTACATGGCAGAGTTCGAGAAGGAACACGGCTAATGTCTGAGCAAGAACTCAAGGCACTGCGCCTGCGCATTGATTCGCTGGACGAAAAGGTCCTGGAGCTGATCAGTGAGCGTGCCCGCTGCGCCCAGGAAGTCGCGCGAGTAAAGATGGCCTCGCTGGCCGAAGGCGAAGTGCCGGTGTTCTATCGTCCTGAGCGTGAAGCTCAGGTGCTCAAGCGCGTGATGGAGCGAAACCAGGGGCCGCTGGGCAACGAAGAGATGGCGCGGTTGTTCCGCGAAATCATGTCCTCGTGCCTGGCGCTCGAGCAGCCGCTGAAAGTGGCTTACCTGGGGCCTGAAGGCACCTTCACCCAGGCAGCCGCCATGAAGCACTTTGGTCACGCGGTGATCAGCAAGCCGATGGCGGCGATCGATGAAGTGTTCCGTGAAGTGGCTGCCGGCGCGGTGAATTTTGGCGTGGTGCCTGTGGAAAACTCCACGGAAGGCGCCGTCAACCACACCCTCGACAGCTTCCTTGAGCACGACATGGTCATCTGTGGCGAAGTCGAGCTGCGGATTCACCACCACTTGCTGGTGGGTGAAAACACCAAGACTGACAGCATCAGCCGCATCTACTCCCACGCCCAGTCCCTGGCCCAGTGCCGCAAGTGGCTGGATGCGCATTACCCGAATGTCGAGCGCGTGGCGGTCTCCAGCAACGCCGAGGCAGCCAAGCGGGTCAAGGGTGAGTGGAATTCGGCGGCAATCGCTGGCGACATGGCGGCTGGCCTGTACGGCCTGACTCGCCTGGCCGAGAAGATCGAAGATCGTCCGGACAACTCCACGCGCTTCCTGATGATCGGTAGCCAGGAAGTGCCGCCGACTGGCGACGACAAGACCTCGATCATCGTCTCGATGAGCAACAAGCCGGGTGCGCTGCACGAACTGCTCGTGCCTTTCCACGACAACGGCATCGACCTGACTCGCATCGAGACTCGTCCGTCGCGCAGTGGCAAGTGGACCTACGTGTTTTTCATCGACTTCGTCGGCCACCACCGCGATCCGCTGGTCAAGGGTGTGCTGGAGAAAATCAGTCAGGAAGCAGTGGCACTTAAAGTGTTGGGTTCCTACCCCAAAGCAGTTCTCTAAGGGCGTTAACAATGAGTGGCGACTTCCTCGCTCTGGCACAGCCGGGCGTGCAACAACTTTCGCCTTACGTTCCGGGCAAGCCCGTGGACGAACTGGCTCGCGAGCTGGATATCGATCCGGCCAGCATCGTCAAACTGGCCAGCAACGAAAACCCGCTGGGTGCCAGTCCCAAGGCCTTGGCGGCGATTCGTGAAGAGCTGGCCGAGCTGACCCGGTATCCGGATGGCAATGGCTTTGCGCTCAAGACCCTGCTGGCAGAACAGTGCCGTGTCGAGCTGAGCCAGGTGACGTTGGGCAACGGCTCCAACGATATTCTTGAGCTGGTGGCGCGTGCCTATCTGGCACCCGGCTTGAACGCAGTGTTCAGTGAGCACGCCTTTGCGGTCTATCCGATCGTCACCCAGGCCGTTGGTGCTGATGCGCGGGTAATCCCGGCCAAGGACTGGGGGCACGACCTGCCGACCATGTTGGCAGCGATCGACGCCAACACCCGAGTAGTGTTCATTGCCAATCCGAACAACCCGACCGGAACCTGGTTCAGTGCCGAGGCACTGGATGAGTTCCTGCAGGATGTGCCTGCCTCGGTGCTGGTGGTGCTGGACGAGGCGTACATCGAGTACGCCGAGGGCAGTGAGCTGCCCGATGGCCTGGATTTTCTTGCTGCGTATCCGAACTTGCTGGTATCGCGCACCTTCTCCAAGGCCTATGGCTTAGCGGCGTTGCGCGTCGGTTATGGTTTGTCGACGGCGGTGGTGGCTGACGTGCTGAATCGCGTGCGCCAGCCCTTCAACGTCAACAGCCTGGCACTGGCAGCCGCCTGTGCCGCGTTGCAAGACGATGAATACCTGGCTGAAAGCCGACGCCTGAATGAGGCTGGCATGCAGCAGTTGGAAGCCGGGTTCCGTGAGCTGGGGCTGGGCTGGATCCCGTCCCGGGGCAACTTCATCTGTGTTGATCTGGGGTGCAGTGCTGCGCCGATCTTCCAGGGCTTGCTGCGTGAAGGTGTGATTGTGCGTCCGGTGGCCAACTACGGCATGCCGAACCACCTGCGCATCACCGTCGGCCTGCCGGCGGAAAACAGCCGTTTCCTCGAGGCGCTGAGCAAGGTTCTGGCTCGTGGTTGATGTCAGTGCCGTGCAACCTGCTGCGCCGCTGATCGGCCGCCTGGTGGTGGTCGGCCTGGGGCTGATCGGCGGTTCGTTTGCCAAGGGCTTGCGCGAAAGCGGCATTTGCCGTGAGGTGGTGGGGGTCGATCTCGATCCGCAATCGCGCAAGCTTGCCGTAGAGCTGGGCGTGGTCGACCGCTGTGAAGATGACCTGGCGGCCGCCTGTGTCGGTGCCGACGTCATTCAGTTGGCGGTGCCGATCCTGGCCATGGAGAAGCTCCTGGCGTTGCTCGCGGGCATGGACCTGGGCGCAGCGATCCTGACGGATGTCGGCAGTGCCAAGGGCAATGTGGTGCGTGCGGCAACCCAGGCGTTCGGCGGCATGCCGCCACGCTTCGTGCCGGGGCACCCGATTGCCGGTTCCGAGCAGAGCGGGGTTGAGGCCTCCAATGCCCAGCTGTTCCGCCGGCACAAGGTGATCCTTACGCCGCTTGAGCAAACCGATCCGGCTGCGCTGGCGGTGGTTGATGCGTTGTGGCGCGAATTGGGTGCCGATGTCGAGCACATGCAGGTTGAGCGCCACGACGAGGTGCTGGCCGCAACCAGCCATCTGCCGCACCTGTTGGCGTTCGGTCTGGTCGACTCTTTGGCCAAGCGCAATGAAAATCTTGAGATCTTCCGTTACGCTGCGGGCGGCTTCCGCGATTTCACAAGAATCGCCGGTAGCGACCCGGTGATGTGGCACGACATCTTTCTCGCTAACCGGGAAGCGGTGCTGCGCACACTCGATACATTTCGCAGCGACCTCGACGCCTTGCGCGACGCGGTCGATGCAGGGGACGGGCACCAATTGTTGGGCGTATTCACTCGCGCCCGGGTTGCCCGCGAGCATTTCAGTAAAATCCTGGCCCGCCGGGCCTATGTGGACGCTATGAACTCCAACGACCTGATTTTCCTGGCACAACCTGGTGGCCGCCTGACTGGGCGGATTCGTGTACCGGGCGATAAATCGATTTCCCACCGTTCGATCATGCTCGGCTCGCTGGCTGAGGGTGTCACCGAAGTCGAAGGCTTCCTCGAGGGCGAAGATGCCCTGGCGACCCTGCAGGCCTTCCGCGACATGGGGGTGGTCATCGAAGGGCCGCACCATGGTCGTGTGACCATTCACGGTGTGGGCCTGCATGGCTTGAAACCGGCGCCTGGCCCGATCTACCTGGGCAACTCCGGCACTTCGATGCGCCTGCTGTCTGGCCTTCTGGCTGCGCAGAGCTTCGATAGCACCCTGACGGGCGACGCCTCGTTGTCCAAGCGCCCGATGAATCGCGTGGCCAATCCGCTGCGGGAAATGGGTGCGGTGATCGAAACCGCCGCTGAAGGCCGTCCGCCGATGATCATTCGTGGTGGTCATGCCCTCAAGGGCCTGACCTACACCATGCCGATGGCCAGCGCCCAGGTTAAGTCCTGCCTGCTGTTGGCTGGTCTGTACGCCGAAGGCCAGACCACGGTCACCGAGCCTGCGCCAACGCGTGACCATACCGAGCGCATGCTGCGCGGCTTCGGCTATCCGGTAACTGTCGAGGGCGCAACCGCTTCGGTCGAGTCCGGCCACAAGCTGACTGCCACTCACATCGAAGTGCCGGGCGATATCTCTTCGTCGGCGTTCTTCCTGGTCGCCGCTTCGATTGCCGAAGGTTCCGAACTGGTGTTGGAGCACGTCGGCATCAACCCGACCCGCACCGGGGTGATCGATATCCTGCGTCTCATGGGTGCCGACATTACCCTGGAAAACCAGCGCGAAGTGGGCGGCGAGCCGGTGGCTGACCTGCGCGTGCGCGCGGCTCAACTCAAGGGCATCGAGATTCCCGAGGAGCTGGTGCCGCTGGCCATCGACGAGTTCCCGGTACTGTTCGTGGCGGCAGCTTGTGCGCAAGGCCGGACTATCCTGCGCGGTGCCGAAGAGCTGCGGGTCAAGGAATCTGACCGGATCCAGGTCATGGCCGACGGTCTGCTGGCGCTGGGCGTCAAGTGCGAGCCGACGCCGGATGGGATTATCATTGACGGCGGCCAGATCGGTGGTGGCGAAGTCCATGGTCATGGCGATCACCGGATTTCGATGGCGTTCAGTGTGGCGTCGTTGCGCGCCAATGCGCCGATCCGCATCCATGATTGCGCCAACGTCGCCACCTCCTTCCCGAATTTCCTCGCGTTGTGCGCGCAGGTCGGTATCCGCGTTGCCCAAGAGGCTCAGTCGTGAACAACATTGCTCCAGTTATCACCATCGACGGGCCAAGCGGTTCGGGTAAAGGCACTATTGCCGGCATGCTCGCCAGGCGCCTGAACTGGAATCTGCTGGATTCCGGTGCGTTGTACCGTTTGCTGGCGTTCGCTGCGCGCAACCACGGGGTCGACCTGACCAACGAGGAATTGCTGAAGAAACTTGCCGCTCATCTGGATGTGCAGTTCATCGCGGCGACCGACGGTCAGTTGCAGCGCATCATCCTTGAAGGGGATGAGGTCAGCGATGCGATCCGCACCGAAGTTGCCGGTGCCGGCGCCTCCCAGGTAGCTGCGCTGCCGGCTGTGCGTGAGGCGCTGCTGCAGCGCCAGCGGGCTTTCCAGGAAGCCCCGGGGCTGGTGGCTGACGGTCGTGACATGGGTACGGTGGTCTTTCCCGATGCACCCTTGAAGATTTTTCTGACCGCCAGCGCCGAGGAACGAGCGCGCCGCCGATATTTGCAGTTGAAGGGCAAGGGCGAGGATGTTAGTCTGTCGAGTCTGCTAGATGAGATCCGTGTGCGCGATGAGCGCGACACCCAGCGAGCGGTAGCCCCGCTCAAGCCGGCGGTCGACGCGATTCAGCTGGATTCCACGGAGTTGTCCATCGATCAGGTGCTGGAACGCATCATGAGCGAAATCGCCCTCCGCGATATCGCCGGGTGACCAAGAAGGCCGTAGGGGACCAGTCATAGTCCTGCGGTGCTTCTTTTAATTGAAACTAACCCACACCGTCTGGGGTGTGGAGATGGGCGTATTCTTCGCCCTTATCAACAGGAATTAAAATGAGCGAAAGCTTTGCGGAACTCTTTGAAGAAAGCCTAAAAACCCTGAACCTTCAGGCA
>NZ_JBIUWJ010000029.1:0-84618 GCF_044743405.1 Pseudomonas sp. NPDC087626 | reverse complement strand
AGCATGACTAACAAAATCATCCTTGCACACGAAGCAGAGCAGATGACCAAAGAGATCCCTACCTTTGCCCCGGGCGACACCATTGTCGTTCAGGTGAAAGTGAAGGAAGGCGACCGTTCGCGTCTGCAAGCGTTCGAAGGTGTTGTAATCGCCAAGCGTAACCGCGGCGTAAACAGTGCTTTCACCGTACGTAAGATCTCCAACGGTGTTGGCGTAGAGCGTACTTTCCAGACCTACAGCCCGCAAATCGACAGCATGGCTGTCAAGCGTCGCGGTGACGTACGTAAAGCCAAGCTGTACTACCTGCGTGACCTGTCGGGTAAAGCAGCTCGCATCAAGGAAAAACTGGCTTAAGTCCAGCTTCCGATGCAGAAAAAAGCAGCCTACGGGCTGCTTTTTTGTGCCCGCAATTTACCTCTGGCGCTGGTCAGGCGCCATTGGCCTCTGGCTGGATCAGCGCCACCAGGGTCCAGCCGGCGGCGGGTTTGATCACGCTTCCGGGTGTCAGCACGTAGACCCAGCCGCTGGGGTCCTGGGCAAACAGCAGGGTCGCACGATCACCGTGCAGGGCCTGATAGTCCTCCCAGGCAAAACCGTCGGTCAGGTGGGTGGTATAGAGTTCGGCGCCCTGGCTGAGCAGGCTGGCCAGCTTGGTGTAGGTCAGGACCTGGCTGCCCAGCAGTTGCCCACGGTGCTCGTGGCTGGCGCGGTGCTTGTCGGTGCGCCGGCTTTCCTGGCCGCTGGCCAGGGCGAACATGCGCTGCTGCCCGAACTCATGGCGAAAGCGCATGGTTGCCAGGGTATTGAGTTCTCCCGAAGGGGAGAGCGCCAGCAGGTGGCCGAGGCCGACCAGGTCCAGGTGCGCATCCGCGTGCTGCGAGGCCGGGTTGCCGAAGTAGGTGGGCAGCCCCTCCATGCGGGCTGCACGAATGTTTTCCCAGCTCGAGTCGGTCAGCAGCACGCGGCTTCCCAGTTGCTGCAGGGCCTTGCCCAGCGCCCGAGAAGGGCCATTGGCGCCAACGATGAGAAACCCGCTGGGGGCGGGTTCGGCAACTTTCAGCAGGCGCGCCAGGGGGCGGGCAGTGGCGCTTTGCAACACCACCGTGCCGATGATCACCGCAAACGTCAGGGGTACCAGCAGCAGCGCACCTTGATGACCGGCCTCATGCAGGCGGATCGCAAAGATTGCCGACACTGCCGCGGCGACGATGCCCCGTGGCGCGATCCAGGCCAGCAGGGCGCGCTCGCGCCAGTTGAGGGTGGAGCCCAAGGTCGAGAGCACCACGTTCAGCGGCCGCGCGATGAACTGGATTACCAGTAATAGCAGCAGGACCAGCGGCCCGAGGGCGATCATCGCGTTCAAGTCCAGTCGGGCCGCCAGCAGAATGAACAGGCCGGAGATCAGCAGCACGCTGAGGTTTTCCTTGAAGTGCAGGATGTGCCGCACATCCACGCCCTTCATGTTGGCCAGCCACATCCCCATCAGGGTCACCGCCAGCAGTCCGGACTCGTGCATCACCTCGTTGGCGGCGATGAAGATCGCCAGTACGGCGGCCAGCGACGCCAGGTTGTGCAGGTATTCCGGCAGCCATTGGCGCCGAATCAGGGTGCCGAGGGCCCAGCCACCGCCGATGCCGAACAAGCTGCCGCACAGGATCACCCCAGCGAATGTCAGCAAGCTGTGCTTGATGCCGTGGCCTTCGGCGCTGGCGATGATGAAGCTATAGACCACCACTGCGAGCAACGCGCCAATTGGGTCAATGACGATACCTTCCCAGCGCAGGATGTTGGCGATCGAGGCCTTCGGGCGCACCACCCGCAGCATCGGCACAATGACCGTAGGGCCCGTAACCAGAGTCAGGCTGCCAAACAGGATCGCCAGCAGCCAGTCGAAACCCAGCAGCCAGTGGGTGGCCACCGCGATCACCACCCAGGTTGCCAAGGCGCCGATGGTCACCAGCCGATGCACTACGCTGCCGATCTCGCGCCATTCGGACAGGTGCAAGGTCAGGCTGCCTTCAAACAGGATCAGCGCCACGGCCAGCGACACCAGGGGCATCAGCAGCGGGCCGAACATTTCCTGTGGGTCGAGCCAGCCCAATACCGGTCCCACCACAATCCCGGTCAACAGCAGAAACAGAATCGCCGGTAGTTTCAGGCGCCAGGCCAGCCATTGGCAGCCTAACGCCGCTGCACCAATGCCACCGAAGGCCAAAAGAATTTGCTGCTCGTTCATTGATGCTCCCTGTTCCTTGAAATAGCTGGCTATGAAAGACTAGCGGGCATCCTTACCGTTCCCTGTTTTTTTACGCGCAGCGCCCGGCCTGCGTGTCTTGAGTATCCATGCCTTCTATCGAACATCCCCTGATCGACCAATTTCTCGACGCCTTGTGGTTGGAAAAAGGCCTCGCGGACAATACACGCGACGCCTACCGCAGTGATCTGGCGCTGTTCAACGGCTGGCTTGCGGAGCAGGGGCTGGAGTTGCTCAACGCCGGTCGCGAGTTGATCCTCGACCACCTGGCCTGGCGCCTGGAACAGAATTACAAGCCGCGCTCCACCGCACGATTTCTCTCGGGTGTGCGTGGGTTTTATCGATATTTGCTGCGCGAAAAGCTGATCAGCGTCGACCCAACGCTGCGGGTCGACATGCCGCAATTGGGTCGGCCGTTGCCTAAATCCTTGTCGGAAGCAGACGTCGAGGCCTTGCTGGCGGCACCGGATCTCAGTGAGGCGATCGGCCAGCGGGATCGGGCGATGCTCGAGGTGCTGTACGCCTGCGGTCTGCGGGTCACCGAACTGATCAGCCTGACCCTGGAGCAGGTCAACCTGCGCCAGGGTGTGCTGCGGGTCATGGGCAAGGGCAGCAAGGAGCGCTTGGTGCCGATGGGAGAGGAAGCGATCGTCTGGATCGAACGCTATATGCGTGATGCCCGTGGCGAGCTATTGGGCGGGCGGCCCAGTGATGTGCTGTTCCCCAGCCTGCGCGGCGAGCAGATGACCCGCCAGACGTTCTGGCACCGGATCAAGCACCAGGCCAAGGTCGCCGGTATCGGCAAGTCCCTGTCGCCCCACACCTTGCGCCACGCCTTCGCCACCCATTTGCTCAACCATGGCGCCGACCTGCGGGTGGTGCAGATGTTGCTCGGCCATAGCGACCTGTCGACCACCCAGATCTACACCCACGTGGCCCGCGCTCGCCTGCAGGACCTGCATGCCAAGCACCATCCAAGAGGTTGAATCGAACTGTTACGGGGTTGCGGTGCATTCAACAGCCACAGTCGGCCATAGGGGCCTTATGTGATAGGCTTTGCCGGTTTGCACGATGGACGGTTATGACCCGGTGTTCCGGCACGGGCGTTCTAGTCGATCCATTTGTCCGCCTTCAGGAGTTCTCATGCGTCTGACCCAGATTTTCACCGCCGCAGCCATTGCGTTGGTCAGCACTTTCGCCGTCGCCGATGATGCGGCTGACAAAGCCATCCGCAAGAGCCTGGAAACCCTCCAGCTCGACACGCCGATCGAAACCATCAGCGCCAGTCCGCTGGCCGGTCTTTACGAAGTCAAGCTCAAGGGCAGCCGCGTGCTGTACGCCAGCGCCGACGGTCAATACATCGTCCAGGGCTATCTGTTTCAGCTCAAGGACGGCAAGCCGGTCAACCTGACCGAGAAAACCGAGCGCCTGGGCGTTGCCAAGCTGGTCAACGGCATCCCGGTCGCTGAGACCGTGGTCTACCCGGCCATTGGCGAAACCAAGACCCATATCACCGTATTCACCGACACCACCTGCCCGTATTGCCACAAATTGCACGCCGAAGTGCCGGCCTTGAACAAAATGGGGGTCGAAGTGCGGTATGTTGCTTTCCCACGCCAGGGCCTCGGCTCGCCGGGTGATGAGCAACTGCAGAACGTGTGGTGCTCCACCGACAAGAAAGCGGCCATGGACAAGATGGTCGATGGCAAGGAAATCAAGGCCGCCAAGTGCGCCAACCCGGTTTCCAAGCAGTTCGCCCTCGGTCAGTCGATCGGGGTGAACGGCACGCCGGCCATCGTTTTGGCTGATGGCCAGGTGATTCCGGGCTACCAGCCGGCGCCACAAGTCGCCAAACTGGCGTTGGGTGCGAAATAATCCTGTGTCGTCACGGTAAGCCTTTGACGATCATGGAGCGACGACAGCGGTCGGCGCTCCATTAATAGAGAGCCACACAGGTTGTGGCTGTTTTTCACGGCCGACCTTGTGTCGGCCGTTTTATGGGGAGTTCAAAGTGAATCCGGTCAAAGTAGGCATCTGTGGGTTAGGTACCGTCGGTGGCGGCACCCTCAACGTACTTCAGCGCAACGCCGAGGAAATTGCTCGGCGTGCCGGGCGTGGAATCGAAGTGGCACAAATTGCCACGCGCACGCCAAAGCCTCAGTTCCAGACGACCGGCATTACGATTACCAACGATGTCTTCGAAGTGGCCACGAACCCTGAGATCGACATCGTCATAGAGCTGATGGGCGGCTATACCGTTGCCCGCGAGCTGGTACTCAAAGCGATCGAAAACGGAAAACATGTAGTCACCGCGAACAAGGCGCTGATCGCCGTTCACGGTAACGAGATCTTCGCCAAGGCGCGCGAGAAAGGCGTGATCGTGGCATTTGAAGCGGCGGTAGCCGGTGGGATCCCGGTGATCAAGGCGATTCGCGAAGGCCTGTCGGCCAACCGGATCAACTGGGTCGCGGGGATCATCAACGGCACCGGCAACTTCATCCTCACCGAAATGCGCGAGAAGGGCCGTACTTTCGACGACGTGCTCGTTGAGGCCCAGGCCCTGGGTTACGCCGAAGCCGATCCGACGTTCGACGTCGAAGGCATCGATGCGGCGCACAAGCTGACCATCCTGGCGTCCATTGCGTTCGGCATCCCGCTGCAATTCGACAAGGCCTACACCGAGGGCATCACCCAGCTGACCACCGCTGACGTGAACTACGCCGAAGCCCTGGGCTACCGGATCAAGCACCTGGGTGTGGCTCGCAGCACCTCCCGCGGCATCGAGCTGCGCGTGCACCCGACCCTGATCCCGGCGGACCGCCTGCTGGCCAACGTCAACGGGGTGATGAACGCAGTGATGGTCAACGGCGATGCTGCCGGTTCGACCCTGTTCTACGGCGCTGGCGCCGGCATGGAGCCAACCGCTTCGTCGGTGATCGCCGACCTGGTGGATGTGGTTCGCGCCATGACCAGCGACCCGGAGAACCGCGTCCCGCACCTGGCCTTCCAGCCGGACTCGCTGTCGGCCCACCCGATCCTGCCGATCGAAGCCTGCGAGAGCGCCTACTACCTGCGCATCCAGGCCAAGGACCATCCGGGCGTGCTGGCCCAGGTGGCGAGCATTCTGTCGGAGCGGGGCATCAACATCGAATCGATCATGCAAAAGGAAGTCGAAGAACACGACGGCCTGGTGCCCATGATCCTGCTGACGCACCGTGTGCTGGAACAGCACATGAACGACGCCATCACGGCCCTCGAAGCGTTGCAAGGTGTGGACGGTCCGGTGGTACGGATCCGTGTCGAACATTTGAATTAATTCAGCGGCAAGCGGCGTAGCGTGGTGCTTGCCGCTTGAAGCCCAAACCGAAGGTTTGCCCCTATGCGTTATATCAGTACTCGCGGCCAGGCACCGGCCCTGAATTTCGAAGACGTGCTGCTGGCGGGCCTGGCCAGCGACGGCGGCCTGTATGTGCCGGAAAACCTGCCGCGTTTCACCCAGGAAGAAATAGCTTCCTGGGCCGGCCTGCCGTACCACGAACTGGCGTTCCGGGTGATGCGCCCGTTTGTCGCCGGCAGCATTCCGGATGCCGATTTCAAGAAGATTCTTGAAGCCACTTATGGCGCGTTTTCCCACAGCGCAGTAGCACCTTTGCGTCAGCTCAACGGCAACGAATGGGTACTGGAACTGTTCCACGGCCCGACCCTGGCGTTCAAGGACTTTGCCCTGCAACTGCTCGGCCGCCTGCTTGACTACGTGCTGCAAAAGCGTGGCGAGCGTGTGGTCATCGTCGGTGCTACATCGGGCGATACCGGTTCGGCAGCGATCGAAGGCTGCAAACACTGCGAAAACGTCGACATCTTCATCCTGCACCCGCACAACCGGGTCTCGGAAGTCCAGCGTCGGCAGATGACCACGCTGTTTGGCGACAACATCCATAACATCGCCATCGAAGGCAACTTCGATGACTGCCAGGAAATGGTCAAGGCCAGCTTCGCCGACCAGAGCTTCCTCAAGGGCACGCGCCTGGTTGCGGTGAACTCGATCAACTGGGCGCGGATCATGGCCCAGATCGTCTACTACTTCCACGCTGCCCTGCAGTTGGGCGGCCCGGCGCGTTCAGTGTCGTTCTCGGTGCCGACCGGCAACTTCGGCGATATTTTCGCCGGCTACCTGGCACGCAACATGGGGCTGCCGATCAACCAGTTGATCGTCGCCACCAACCGCAACGACATCCTGCACCGCTTCATGAGCGGCAATCAGTACGTCAAGGAAACCCTGCACGCGACCTTGTCGCCGTCGATGGACATCATGGTTTCCTCGAACTTCGAACGCCTGCTGTTCGACCTGCACGGTCGCAACGGCGCGGCAATCGCCGGCCTGATGGACAACTTCAAGCAGGGCGGCGGTTTCAGCGTCGAACAGGAGCGTTGGACCGAAGCGCGCAAGCTCTTCGATTCCCTGGCCGTGGACGATGTGCAGACCTGCGAGACCATCGCCGAAGTGTTTGCCCAGACCGGCGAACTGCTCGATCCGCACACCGCCATCGGCGTCAAGGCGGCCCGTGAGTGCCGTCGCAGCCTGGATATCCCGATGGTGATTCTTGGCACGGCGCACCCGGTCAAGTTCCCCGAGGCCGTTGAAAAAGCCGGCGTAGGAAAAGCGCTTGAACTGCCTACCCATCTTTCCGACTTGTTTGAGCGAGATGAGCGTTGCACTGTTTTGCCAAATGACCTGAAAGCGGTACAGGCCTTTGTCAGTCAGCATGGCAACCGCGGCAAGCCACTCTGATCGGTAAAAACCTGACACATTTGAAGCCCGTCTCCTGACGGGCTTTCTTATTTCTGCATGTCACACTGCGGCCCCTCAAGGATGGGTGAGTGGATGTGAAGGACATGGGCATGCAGCTTTTGAGACGGGTGACGCCAGCCTTGCGCTGGCTGGTTTTTTTCAGCGTGCTGATGCTGGGCCGGGAAGGGCTGGCGATGGCGCCGAACGCCTCGCCAGCGCAGCGCGTGGCGACGACCAGGCCGCTGGTGCTGAGCCCGCAGGAGCGGGAGTGGATCGCCCGCCACCCGCAGGTGATCGTCGCTTCGGTGCAGTATCCGTTGTACCTGTTCAAGGATGAGCAGGGGCAGTGGACTGGCCTGAGCAACGATATCCTGCTGCGACTCTCGCGGATGACGGGCTTGCAGTTTGTCCATCAGGAGTCGTTCTCCACCGAGCACCTGCTGGGCCTGCTGGAAAGCGGGCAGGCGGACATGAGCAGCACGCTGGTGGTGAACGATGAGCGCAAGGGCTTCCTCGACTTCAGCCACGCCTTTGGCGGGTCGGGCTGGGTCTTCGTCGAGCTGGCCGCAGGCGAACCTGTGCAGTCGCTGGAGGCGCTCTCAGGCAAGGTCCTGGCACTACCGGCCCGGCATGCCCTGGAAGCCGGTATCCGGCGCGACTACCCACAGATCCAGTTGCGCACGGTGAAAACCTACGCCGAGGCGCGTGCCCTGGTGGAGAGCGGCGAAGCCCACGCCACCATCGAGAACGAAAATGGCGCCTATCAGTTTCCGGCGGGGCGACTGGCCATCGGTATGAGCGTCGAGGGCCACTGGGTCACCGACCATCTGGCCGTGCGCAAGGGCCAGCCGCAACTGTTGAGCATCCTCAACAAGGCTCTCGAGGCATTTCCTCCTGCCGAATTGCGCGCGATCCGCGTCAAGTGGCTCAGTGGCGTGGTGCCCATGCAGCCGCCATCACTGTGGCAACGGTTGATTCGATGGGCGTGCTGGGGGGGTGTGCTTGCGGGCGTGTTTGGCCTGATCTCGGTGCTGTGGAATCGCCGGCTCAATTGCCAGGTCGAGCGCCGAGTCAGGGCCGAAGAGGCGTTGGACGATCAGTTGGCGTTCGAACAATGCCTGATCAACGCCATGCCCGATCCGGTGTTCGTCAGGGATCTGGAGGGGCGCTTGATCCAGTGCAACAAGAGCTATGAAGAGTACCTGTCGACGCGCTTTGACCGAGTCCAGGGCAAACGCCTGACCGAGGTCGATACGCTGCCGGCCGCCACGGGCCAGTTGCTGCACGCTGAGTTCATGGCGCAACTGGGCAGCCGCAAAGGCCGTTTTATCGAACGTCAGCTGACGTTCAACAACGGCACGCGGGAGATTTACCAGTGGACGGTGCCGTTCTATAGCGCCAAGGGCGTGCTGCGTGGCGTGCTTGGCGGCTGGACCGCGCCCCGTGGGCCGCGCCACCAGGAGCCGCGCTGAGGTTTGGCGGGGTGTTTTTATCCTGTCATCTTTTCCCGGCATGCTCTGCCAACTAGGGTGTTGCGATATGCCTTCAGTCGAGATCTAGAACTTTCTTCTCGGGCCAGTGGTCATTTACAGTGAACGCGCCTTGGCACTTTGTTTCGGACTATTGAGTGGTGATCGAGATGGAAAGTATCAGCCTATTGTTGGGTGAAGCACTGAGCCCGTACCAGGTAACGCTGACACCGTCGGGTGTTTCTGGAGAGTGCCTGGTGACCTTGAAGAATGCCGTGGGTGCGATTGTGGTCGAGCGTGAGTTCAGTCAGGCGCAACTGCGCGACAAGCGCCAGCTCACCGACGTGGTCGACGGTTTGCATCGTGATGTGCTGATTGCTGAAGGGCGGCTGCAGCCCTGTGTAATTGCGGCCTTGCGCAATGCCGCGCAAGACAAGCCGGCAACGCTGGGCCACTGATTGAGTTTTTTCGGGAACCTTCCCGAGGTGCCGTAAGTCAGACCCTGTACCAACAAGAGCAAGCATTGTGCTCCGGTGCTTGTCGCTTGTGGTACGGGTCCTTGTTGACCACGTTTAACCCCGAGTCGTCTCCCCACTTCTCGGGGTTTCTTTTGTCTGGCGTTTGATCAGGGGGTCTGGTCCTGGAAAAAACGTCGGGCGTCCTCCAGGTATTCGTTGCGCATCTGCGGGTCGAGCCATTGCGCGTAAAACTCGATCAAGCGATTGTCCCGCAGCTTGAGCACCGTGGCGTTGATCGCCTTGATGGCTTGGCGCCCCTGGGCTGTATCCGAACAGGCGATATGGATCGACTGATACTTGTCCGCGCCACGAATCCCATAGAACTCCAGCTCCTCGGGCGCGATGCCCTGTTGCTGTGCCTGATAGCGAATTTCTGGCCAGTAGCCCAGCAACGCCATCAGGCGCCCCGCACGTTGCATCTGCAGGAGGCTGCCCAGGGCGTCGTTGCCGTAGTGGGCCGACAGGCTGTTGCCGGGAGCCTGCTGCAGGATGCGATCGACCATCTGCCCGTAACTGCGTTCGGCGACCACGCCAAGCTTGCTGTTGTCGCGCGCCAGCAGTAACTCCAGGTCAACCTGGTTGTCGATGATGTAGGGCGCCAGCGCGCCACGGTCCTTGTGGCGGATGGTGATGCCGTTACTGCGGATGCGAAACGCCGGGATCGAATAGGCGAGGCGTTTTGCCCGCTGCGGGTTCCACACCAGCGATGGGTCGCAGGTGAAGCTTGGTTCCAGGAGCATTTGCATGGCGCGCGCGCGATTGACCCGCATCAGGCTGTGCTGGTACTCGGGCATGCTGGCGATCAACAGCGGCATGAACTGGTCGACCGCTCCCTGGTTTTTCTGCGCTCCCTCGAAAATCGTCAGCGGCGGCAAATCGCGCAGCAGCCAGACCAGGGTGTCCTTGTCATTGGCCGCGGCCGGCATCACCGCAAGGCCAGCCAGGGCCGCACCAACCAGCGCCAGACGCTGTTGTCGGCCGAACAGCCGGCCCAGTGCAGACAGCCTGTTCAGCTTAGATCGCCCCATCTTCACGCAGGCGCGTGATCTGTGCCGCGTCATAGCCCAGCGCACCCAGCACCTGGGCGTTGTGTTCGCCCAGTTCAGCCCCCACCCACTCGCAACTGCCGGGGGTTTGCGAGAGTTTTGGCACGATGCCCGGCATCTTGAACTCCTTGCCGTCGGGCAGCTTGGCCTGGAGGAACATCTCCCGGGCGAGGAATTGCGGGTCGCTGAACATGTCTTCGGCGCTGAAGATACGACTGGCAGGCACCTCGGCGGCGTTCAGGCGCTCGATCACGGTATCCAGCGGTAGCGAGCTGACCCACCGATCAATCACTCCGTACAGCTCGTCACGTCGGCTGTCGCGCCCATCGTTGCTGGCCAGGGCCGGGTCGCAGGCCAGGTCGTCGCGGCCGATGGTCTGCATGAAGCGCTTGAAGATTGCGTCGCCATTAGCGCCGATCTGCACATGTTTGCCGTCGGCGCTAGTGTGGATGGAGGAGGGTGTGATGCCGGGCATGATGTTGCCGGTGCGCTCGCGGATGAAGCCGAACACATCGAACTCCGGCACCATACTTTCCATCATGGCGAAGATCGCTTCATACAGCGCCACGTCCACCACTTGCCCCTGGCCCCCATTGACTTCGCGATGGCGCAGAGCCATGAGCGCGCCGATTACCCCCCACAACGCGGCAATCGAGTCACCGATGGAAATCCCGGTGCGTACCGGTGGACGGTCCTCGAAGCCGGTGATGTAGCGCAAGCCGCCCATGGACTCACCTACCGCACCAAAGCCGGGCTGGTCTTTCATCGGGCCGGTCTGGCCGAAGCCGGACAAACGCACCATCACCAGTTTTGGGTTCAGGGCATGCAGCACATCCCAACCCAGGCCGAGCTTCTCCAGCACCCCGGGGCGGAAGTTTTCGATGAGGATGTCGGCTTCACCCAGCAGCTTTTTCAGAATGGCCAGGCCATCGGGGTGCTTGAGGTTGAGGGTCAGGGACTTCTTGTTGCGTGCCTGGACAAACCACCACAGCGAGGTGCCCTCGTAGAGTTTGCGCCACTTGCGTAACGGGTCACCGCCATCCGGAGATTCGATTTTGGTCACATCGGCGCCGAATTCGGCACAGATGCGTGAGGCAAATGGCCCGGCGATCAAGGTGCCGAGCTCGATGACTTTCAGGCCGGAAAGCGGTTTGGCGGTAAGCGGCATGGGCGATCCTGTAGGACAAAAGCGGAGTCAATGCAGCCTTTTATCATAGCCAGGCGCTCATCGCCCAAGCTTGATGGTCGTGATGATTCGTTGAATAGCCCTGGCATCGGTTAGACTTGCCGCCTTTCCTCGTATCAAGAAGCCCGTTCATGGCCCAGCCGTCCACGACCTACAAGTTTGAACTGAACCTTACCGACCTCGACCGCAGCGTGTACGAGAACGTCAAGCAGACCATCGCCCGTCACCCTTCGGAAACCGAAGAGCGCATGACCGTGCGGCTGCTGGCCTATGCCTTCTGGTACAACGAGCAATTGTCTTTTGGTCGCGGGTTGTCGGACGTGGACGAACCGGCGCTGTGGGAAAAGAGCCTGGACGATCGCGTTCTGCACTGGATCGAAGTCGGCCAGCCAGACGCTGACCGCCTGACCTGGTGCTCGCGTCGCACTGAGCGCACCAGCCTGCTGGCCTACGGCAGCCTGCGAGTCTGGGAAGGCAAAGTGATACCGGCGATCAGGAACCTGAAAAACGTCAACATCGCGGCGGTGCCCCAGGAAGTCCTGGAAACCCTGGCCAAGGACATGCCCCGCGTCATCAAGTGGGACGTGATGATCAGCGAGGGCACGATCTTCGTCACCGACGACCGTGGCCAGCATGAAGTCCAGCTGCAATGGCTGGCGGGCGAGCGCGGCTAAGGCCTGTTGCCGATCTGGGAGCAGTAGCCTGTAGTCCCGCCGCATTTAACCTGTGAATTTAAGAGAAACCACTGTCATCCCATGCGCATAGAACCTCGCCAGCTTCCCGCCACCCTGCCATTTCTCGGTGATCTGCCGCCGCTGCTGACCCGCTTGTACGCGGCGCGCGGGGTGCAGTCGGAAGCTGAGCTGGACAAGAGTCTGGCGCGCTTGATCCCGTTTCAGCAGCTCAAGGGGATCGACGCCGCGGTGGACCTGCTGGTGGTGGCGCTGGAGCAGCGCCAGCGGATCCTGATCGTCGGCGATTTCGATGCCGACGGCGCGACGGCGAGTACGGTCGGGGTGCTGGGGTTGCGCCTGCTGGGGGCGGCCCATGTCGATTACCTGGTGCCGAACCGTTTTGAGTACGGCTACGGCCTGACCCCGGAAATCGTCGAGGTGGCGTTGACCCGCACCCCGCAATTACTGATCACCGTGGACAACGGTATTTCCAGCGTCGAAGGCGTGGCAGCAGCCAAAAAGGCCGGGCTCCAGGTACTGGTCACCGATCACCACTTGCCGGGTGATGAACTGCCGCTGGCCGATGCCATCGTCAATCCGAACCAGCCGGGCTGCGACTTTCCGAGCAAGGCGCTGGCCGGTGTCGGAGTGATTTTCTACGTGCTGATGGCGTTGCGTGCACGCTTGCGCAGCCTGGGCTGGTACGCCAGCACGGCGCAACCGAACATCGGCGAGTTGCTGGACCTAGTGGCGCTAGGCAGTGTGGCCGACGTGGTACCCCTGGATGCCAACAACCGGATCCTGGTGCACCAGGGCCTGGAACGGATTCGCGCCGGGCGCGCGCGGCCGGGGATCAAGGCAATCCTCGAAGTGGCCAAGCGTGACCACGCGCGGATTACCTCCACCGACCTGGGCTTCATCCTCGGCCCGCGCCTGAACGCGGCGGGGCGCCTGGACGACATGAGCCTGGGCATCGAGTGCCTGCTCACCGACAACGTCGAGCTGGCGCGGGAAATGGCCGCGCAACTGGACGGCATGAACCAGGACCGTAAATCCATCGAGCAGGGCATGCAGCGTGAAGCGCTGGCCCAGCTCAAGGACCTGCCCGTGGAGTCGATGCCATTCGGCTTGTGCCTGTTTGATCCGGAGTGGCACCAAGGGGTGATCGGCATCCTCGCGTCGCGGATGAAAGAACGTTATTTCCGTCCCACCATCGCGTTTGCCGATGCGGGCGACGGCATGCTCAAAGGTTCCGGGCGGTCGGTGCAGGGATTCCACATTCGCGACGCCTTGAGCGTGGTGGCGGCGCAGCACCCGGACCTGATCAGCAAGTACGGTGGTCACGCCATGGCCGCGGGCCTGACGTTGCCGCAAGCGAACTTTGCGCTGTTCGCCGAGGCGTTCGACGCCGAAGTGCGTCGTCAGTTGCGTGAAGAAGACCTGACCGGCCGTCTGCTGTCGGACGGCACCCTGGCTGTTGAAGAGTTTCACCTGGAACTGGCCCGCGCCTTGCGCCACGCCGGCCCATGGGGGCAGCACTTCCCGGAGCCGCTGTTTCATGGCGTGTTCCAGTTGGTCGAGCAGCGGGTGGTGGGTGAACGGCACCTCAAAGTGGTCCTGAAAAGCGAATGCGGTTCGGTCAAGCTCGACGGCATCGCCTTTGGTATCGATCGCGAAGTGTGGCCGAACCCGACCATCCGCTGGGTCGAACTGGCCTACAAGCTCGATGTGAACGAGTTCCGTGGCCAGGAAACCGTGCAGTTGATGATTGCCCATATCGAACCGCGTTAAACCCTGCTGGCTGCGCCGATGTCGACTAGGCTCTAAGCACTGCTTGATTGGCCTTGTGACGTATCGTCCATTTTTTGCCCGCGGGGGCGGGTGCTGCATCCTTTCCTGTCACTCGTCGACTATTCAAACAGAACCCTGGAGCCTGCCCACTGATTCGAGAGGTGCCCCATGAGTCTGCTGCTTGAACCCTATACCCTTCGTCAATTGACCCTGCTCAACCGCATCGCCGTGTCGCCGATGTGCCAATACTCCAGCGTCGATGGACTGGCCAATGACTGGCACCTCGTGCACCTCGGCAGCCGCGCCGTGGGCGGGGCCGGCCTGGTGTTCACCGAAGCCACCGCCGTGACTGCCGATGGTCGCATCACCGCCCAGGACCTGGGCCTGTGGAACGACGCGCAGATCGAACCGCTGCAACGCATCACCCGTTTCATTACCGCCCAAGGGGCGGTGGCCGGCATCCAGTTGGCGCACGCCGGACGCAAGGCCAGCACTCATCGGCCATGGTTGGGCAAGCACGGCAGCGTCAAGCCGGCCGATGGCGGCTGGACCCCGGTCGGCCCTTCGCCGATAGCCTTCGATCCGGAACACAGCCAGCCCACCCAACTGAGCGAATCGCAGATCAGCGAGGTCATCCAGGCCTTTGTCGAGGCCGCCAAACGCGCCCTGGAGGCAGGTTTCAAGGTGGTCGAGGTGCACGCAGCCCACGGTTACCTGCTGCATCAGTTTCTTTCGCCCCTGAGTAACCAGCGGCGTGACCAGTATGGGGGCTCGTTCGAAAACCGCATTCGCCTGGTGCTGCAAGTGACCGAAGCCGTGCGTGCCGTGTGGCCAGAGGAGTTACCGTTGTTCGTGCGGGTATCGGCCACTGATTGGGTCGAGGACGGCTGGAATCCGGACGAAACCGTGGAGCTGGCGCGTCGCCTGAAAGCCTTGGGGGTCGACCTGATCGATGTGTCCTCGGGTGGGACGGCGGCGAATGCCGAGATTCCGACCGGGCCGGGTTATCAGACGCGATTTGCCGAACGGGTGCGCAAGGAATCCGGAATCGCCACCGGCACCGTAGGCCTGATTACCGAACCGGCCCAGGCCGAGCACATTTTGCGTACCTGCCAGGCCGACATCATCCTGCTGGCCCGTGAACTGCTGCGAGACCCTTACTGGCCGCTGCACGCTGACGACGACCTGGGCGGACGCAAGGCTATCTGGCCGTCACAGTACCAACGGGCAACCCACCGCGATCAGCCGATCCATGAGTCGGATCTACGCGATTGATCGATTTGTAGGGGGGTAGGGGCAGGCTTGCCAACCTGCCCCTTGTAGGATCGTTCAAACGTTATTGCATGGCCTTTTACGCAGCAGGCCAATCCGGATAGTTGCGCTTGTCCGGCGCCGGCGGGAAGTACTGGTACAGCCAGGTCTCGCTCAGTGTCCGGTCCTGGGTGCGGATGAACAGACGCAGCTCAACCGGCTCCACGCTGTCGTTGGTGGGGAACCAGTCGAAGGTGATCCGGTAGCCCTTGATGTCATCGAGCACCAGCACGTTGAAATCCTTGACCTCACCGTTCGACGCGGTCACCACCGGCTCGATGCCAGTGCCCGGTGGCAGGCGATCCAGACCGCCGCCGTTGAAGTCGACGGCAAAGCGCCGCGCCCAGACCTTCGGATAATGCTCACCCGGGGCCCAGCCTTCGGTGAACCCGCCCATGCCCGATCGGGTGGCGTTAACCCGTGCCAGTGGCGTACCGACGGGCGGCAGGGCGCTCCAGTAGAGCTTGTAGCCATAGTTCAGGGAGTCGCCAGCCGCCACCGGCTTTTTCGGCGTCCAGAAGGCCACGATGTTGTCCAGGGTTTCGCCCGTGGTAGGGATCTCCAGCAGGTCGATGGAGCCTTCGCCCCAAGCGGTGGTTGGTTCGACCCACAGACTTGGACGCTTGCTGTACCAGTCGACGGTGTCTTGATAGCTGGCAAATTCGTGGTCGGTCTGGACCAGGCCGAAACCTTTCGGGTCCTTGTCGGCGAAGGCGTTGAACTGCAGGGTCGCCGGATTGTTCAGCGGACGGCAGATCCACTCGCCGTTGCCGCGCCACATGGCGAGGCGGTCCGAGTCGTGGATTTGCGGGTGAATGGTGTCGCACATGCGCCGCTCATGGGTGCCGCAACTGAACATGCTGGTCATCGGCGCAATGCCCAATTGTTCAATGGCGGTGCGGGCGTTGACGTGGGCATCGACGGCCATCACTACCTGATTGGCCTGGCAATCGATGTCGAAGCGATAGGCCCCGGTGGCGCTCGGTGAATCGAGCAGGGCATAGACCACAAACCGAGTGCTGTCCTTGTCCGGGGTTTCGAACCAGAACTTGGTGAAGTCGGGGAATTCTTCGCGTTTTTTCGCGTAGGTGTCGATAGCCAGGCCGCGGGCCGACAAGCCGTACTGGCCGGTGTTGTCCACCGCGCGGAAGTAGCTGGCGCCGAGGAACGACACCACGTCGTGCCGGTCCAGTTCCGGGGCCTTGAACAGCTTGAACCCGGAGAACCCCAGGTCACCCTTCAGTTGTGCTGTATCGACTTTGGAGTTCTGGTAGTTGAACAGTGCCGGGCGGAAGTGCACTTCCCGCGCCTGCCGGGTTTTCGGGTCGACGCTGTACATGCGCACCGGCTGCTTGAAGCCCATGCCGACATGGAAGAACTGCACGTCGAGCTGGCCATTCAGTTCATTCCACAGGGAATGTTTGGCGTCGTATTGAATGGCATTGAAGTTCTGCGGCGTCATGCTGGCCAATGTCGGCGGCAGCACCTGCTTGGTGTCGGCGTAGCGGGTGCTGGCCAGTTGTTTGGCCTGCACCTTCAGCGCCTCGAAATCGAAGGCTTGCGCCTCACCATCAGCCGTGCCGGCCCAGGCACGGGCGGCCAGCAGTCCGGTGGCCGAGAGGCCGGTGTAGGCGGCGATGGCCATGGAGGCCTTGAGCAAATTCCTGCGGTGCATAGGACAACCTGTCTTGGACGATCCCGCGGCGTTCCTGGCTGCGTTACGGATCAGAAATAGAGGTTCGGACAAACCTTCGGCCAAACGCATGGGAGTTTAAACAGATGCCAAACAAGTTAAAGGGTTCGAAATAACTCGCAAACTGATTGGCTTGCACTTTGCGCAAAACTGCGGCGGGTCAGGTCGTGGACGGGGTTCAACGTCTGTCCGATGCAGTGTTTAAAATAAGCGTTTTTATTTTTTTGACTAATTACTCTAAAAATACCTCGCAACGGATTTTTTGTTTCTATTCTTAGGTTCATGACCGGCCCTTGCCCAGGGGTTGGCGCAGGTTGGAGCAACAGCAGGGCGATGGAGTAATCAGGGTTTCATCACATGCAGAGGGACATCGTCCATGGCTAAAGCGCAAGGCATCATCGGTTGGCTGGGTTTGTTTGCAGGCATGAACTTTTCGCAGCGGTCACGCCGGTTGAGTTCAGAGGAAATAAAACTGCTGGAGCGTTATCGCGAGCTCTCGGAGAGTGACCGGATTGCCATGCGCTATCTGGTGGATGCAATGCGCAGTGTGTCGCGGTTCTGAAGAAGGGGGTAGGACTCTCCCCTGGTAGTTGCAGGGGAGAGCATCGTCACCACTGCTGGTGACGCTCGGTTCGCTGATGCAGGATCCGCAGAACCTGGACCTGGCCCAGGGCCAGGCGATAGGGCACGACGAAGGGTATTTGATTCAGCACCAGTTCGCGCACATCCGGTACCTGTGACGGACGGCCCGAGCCGGGAAAACGTTGCAGTTGTTCAAGCCTGTCGAAGATGTCGGCCACTACATCGTCGGCGCCGGCCACTCCAACCAGGCCACTGTAATGTTCATGAATGGCCTGCAGATCACTTTCAGCTTTTTCGGTCAGTGCGACTCTCGGCACGGTTCGCCCACTTAGCCTTGACGGCGTCCAGTTCGGTCAGTTTGCCAGCGTCGGCATCGGCAATGCCTTCGCTGATGGCTTGCAGATGCCAGGACTCGGCTTCCACATAACGAACCAGTGCACGCTTGAGATGGTACTGCCTGTCACGATCGGTCGCGGCAGCCAGTTGATCCAGCTGCTGGGCCAGGACCTCTTCTACTCGAAAGGACAAAACGGGCGAAGCCATGGGGCTCTCCTGTAGAGGTTGTATACGCTGTAAACAAGGTATACACCCTAGGCTTCGCTCGTGCCTCAGTCAACCGTCGGTGCGTGCGCCGGTCGTCGTTAACCTTAGCGGGGCAGGTGCCAGGGGGCTGCCGGTAAGTATGACCAGATGTCTTGCCCGTCCAGTGCTTGTTGGACCTTAGCCCACTTCTCCTACCGCCCTGTACGCCTCATCGATGGCGGCATGGGCATAAGCACTCCAGGCTGCGTCGGAATTGGCGATGCTGACCTTGCCCACTGGCTGACGCGCCAGGTTCATCAGTTTTTCACTCTCGTCGGAATCGTCGTACAGGCTATTGGAGAAGTACGCGTAGCCATGTGACCAGCGGTTGACGGTGATGGCCAGGATGTCGGTCTGGTGGTTGAAGCCACCCGGGCCGAGCATGCGTTGCAACTGATCGCGCAGTTGGGCTTCGAGGACCTCGAAGGTCTGTCCGTAGAGTCGACCTCGACCGGCACGGGCCTGGTCGCGGGCGTTCATGCCGCTGTTGGGGCTGGTGGGCACATAGACCATGTGCAGGCCAATTGGCTGTGTCGGATCCTTGGGGTGATCGTAGCCGCCCATGCTCACCGGGTAGTCGAGCTTGATCCGGCTGTAGGGCTGGGTCGCGGCATAGATTTCGTGGACCCCCAGTTTCTGGAACGATTGCCAGTTGCGGATCACCACTTTGGTGTACACCAGCGGGAATTTCACGTTCTGGCTCAGGGCGTGGGATTGTTCGGCCGAGAGGTCGCGCAGCAGGTAGGGAATCATCATGTTGTAGCAGGCCATGATGCAGTGTTTGCCACGCACCTGGCTCAGTTGTCCGCCACGGCTGTAACCGATGTTCACCCCGTTGCCGACGTTGCGCACGCTGACTGCAGTGCTGTTGAGGCGAATGCGCACCGGGGTTTTCGCCTGGTCGAGTTTGCTGTAGTCGAACGGTGCCAGGACGATATCGTCCATGGTGTGACCGGGGGCCACTGCCGGGATCAGGCTGCGCACCAGCAGGCGGGCCAGCGAGGCGTTGCCGTCGGGGAAGTGGTAGATGTAGGGCTCTTCCATTTCCGCCTGGGCTTCTTCGCTGATCGGCTCCAGGTTCATCGCCGAGAAGCCTGGGAAACCGACGTTGTAGGCGTCATACGCTGCCACGGCATCGATGCTCAGGGCCATGAAGTCGTTGGTGCGGCTCTGGAAATACTTCACCGCCTGTTCCGAAAGGCCGACGTCCTTGAGCAGGAAGTCGCGATAGCTGGTGCGCTCCAGGTGGGCGGTTTTGTCTTCGGTGGATTGGCCTGCCAGGTAGTCCGTGGGGGCGCTGTGCACCGCGATCAGTGCTTCACGGTCGGCCTGTGGCAGTGGGAAGTCGTTGATGAAGTCTTCAATGCTGCGGGCGTGCAACTGGTCCGGGGCGATATCGTCGGCCACCATCGGGGTTGGGTCGCCGGTCACCAGTTTGTCTTCGCCGAAGTTTTCCTTGTCGAAGAACACCGCGCGTGACAGGCCCAGGCCAGGATAGAACTGGCGATCGAAAGCACTTTCAAAGCGCTTGATGTCGACCCCGAGTTTCTTCAGCAGGCCATTCACTTCCTTGCTGTAGAGGTGGCTGGGCGACTGGAAGGCTTCACTGCCGCCATAGCCGAGGATCATCCGTCCGCCGGCGGAGAACTCGTTGCGCTTGGCGTGGCCGCCGAAGTCGTCGTGGTTTTCCAGGATCAGGATGCGTGCCTTGGGATGTTTTTCGCGGTAGAACCAGGCTGCGGACAACCCGCTCAGGCCTCCGCCGACGACTATCAGGTCGTACTCTTCGCTGATCGGCAGTGGGTCGGTGTCGAAGACTTTTTTCTCCCAGCCCATCTGGTGCGCCAGTTCGAACGAGCCGACGTGGCTGCCGCGCAGGCCGGTGAGGGCGGGTGGGTAGTAGCGGCCATCAGGGGCGGCCTGGAGCAGTTGCAGCGGGGTCATTCCGGCGGCAATGCTGATGGCGACACCGTTGAGGAAGTCGCGGCGGGTGATATCCATGTTCAATCCTTGGTGGTTTTTTAGTCGCCCCGACCCGCGTGCAGGGGGGCAGGGCGTTGTCGTTACCGGCTGACTTTCCAGGCATCGCCTGCTGGGGCGGTGCCATGGTCATAGGGTTTGCCGAGCCACATGTAGAGCAGGCCCAGGCCAATGACGATGGCCGTGCTCAGCACCATCGCGTAGTTGACGTACCACGGCGCATCCGGCGTGCGTGGCCAAGCCATGTTGATGATTGCCCCGACACCATAGACCAGCGCGCCGATGTTCACGGGCAGGCCCCAGGCCCCGAGGGTGAACTTGCCGCTGGGTTTCCAGCCGCGAGCGCGGGCGTAGAGCGCCGCGAGCACGATCATCTGGAATGCCAGGTAGATCCCGATGGCAGCGAAGCTGACGATGGTGGCGACGGCGTCCTGTAGGAAAAAGCCCAGGGCGATGATCAACGCCGGCAGGATACCGGAGACGAACAAGGCGGCAACCGGAACCTGGGTGTTCGGCGAAATCCGCTTGAGTAGGCCGCTGCCGATGACCATTTCGTCACGCGCGTAGGAGTACAGAAGACGGCTGGCCGCCGCTTGTAGGCTGATCACGCAGGAGATGAAGGAAATCATCACCACGCCCATCACCACCTTTGAGCCGACCGGGCCGAACGCGTTGTTGAGGATGGTGGTGACCGGGTCCTTATCGGTGCCATTGATCACCGCTTGCATGTCCGGCACCGCCAGGATCAGGGCCAGGCAGGCAAACATCGCGGCAATGCCGCCGATGTAGATGGTCATGCGCATGGCCACCGGAATTTTCTTGCTCGGGTTGGGGGTTTCTTCGGCCACATCGCCACAGGCTTCGAAG
Organism: Pseudomonas sp. NPDC087626; assembly: GCF_044743405.1. Classification (NCBI taxonomy): domain Bacteria; kingdom Pseudomonadati; phylum Pseudomonadota; class Gammaproteobacteria; order Pseudomonadales; family Pseudomonadaceae; genus Pseudomonas; species Pseudomonas sp. NPDC087626. Next base: position 63,876 of record NZ_JBIUWJ010000029.1, on the reverse strand, counting down.
CCGTAGTACAGGAACATCCCGGCCAGGGAGGCGGTCAGGAACGCCGGCAGGTAGGAGCCATCGACGCTGATGTCGAAGGTGTTGAACAGCACGCTGAGGGGTTGATGACGCTCGAACAGCAACAGATAGACACCGACGATGACCGCGCCGATCAGTTCACAGAGGAAACCGAACATGGCAATGCGCGCCAGCACCTTGGTGCCGCTGAGGTTGACCAGGGTGGCGAACAGCGTCAGTACCAGGGCAATGATGATGTTGGTGTTGTTGTTCGGTTCAAAGCCGAGCATGGCCGCCAGGTACGGGCCGGCGCCGACCGCGACGGCAGCGATGGTCACGCACAGGGCAATGGAGTAGATCCAGCCCACCATCCACGCCCAGCGCTTGCCCACCAGGCGTCGGGCCCACGGGTAGACGCCGCCGGAGATCGGGAACTGCGAGACCACTTCGCCGAAGATCAGGCACACCAGCATCTGGCCGCAGCCCACCAGCAGGTAGGCCCAGAACATCGGTGGGCCACCGGCGGCCAGGCACAGGCCGAAGAGGGTATAGACCCCGACGACCGGAGACAGGTAGGTGAAGCCCAGGGCGAAGTTTTCCCACAGGCTCATGCTGCGATTGAAATTGGAGGTGTACCCCAGTTTACGTAGCTGCTCGGCATCGCTGTCAGCGACGACGGGAGAGTGTTCGGGTAATGCACTCATGGCGTGGATGCTCCGGAAAATCGGCAGATTTCGGATGGCCGAAACCGTGGCGGGGCCTTGAGGGCGCCGCCAGGATCGGTGGTTATTATTTTGTCTTCTTGGGTTTGGAGCCTGGTGGTGCGGACTGCCGGTTTCTGCCTTGAAACCGAGGTGACGCCATCGCCAGCAGGCTGGCTCCCACAGTTTGAAATGCGTTTCCCTGTGGGAGCCAGCCTGCTGACGATGCTTTTAGTGCTTGAACATCACATGCCGCACGGTGGTGTAGTCCTCGAGCCCATACATGGACATGTCCTTGCCATACCCGGACAGTTTCTGACCGCCATGGGGCATTTCGCTGACCAGCATGAAGTGGGTATTCACCCAGGTGCAGCCATATTGCAAACGCGCGGCGAGACGGTGGGCACGGCCTACGTCAGCGGTCCACAGCGACGACGCCAGGCCGTAGTCCGAATCGTTGGCCCAGCCCAGTACCTGAGCCTCATCGTTGAAACGAGTCACCGAGACCACTGGACCGAACACTTCACGCCGGACGATTTCATCGTCCTGCTGGGCGTCGGCCAGTACCGTTGGCTCGAAGAAGAAACCCTCGCCTTCCACGGCCTTGCCGCCGGTGATCAAGCGAATGTGCGGTTGCGCCACGGCGCGCTCGACAAAACCGGCGACGCGGTCGCGATGCTGGGCGGTGATCAGCGGGCCCAGTTCGGTGGCGGGATCATCCTGCAGACCGTATTTGATGCTGCTGACCGCGGCCCCTAGTTTCTCCACGAACTGCTCGTAGATACCGGCCTGGGCATAGATGCGGCAGGCAGCGGTGCAGTCTTGCCCGGCGTTGTAGAAACCGAAGGTGCGGATGCCTTCCACGGCCGCGTCGATGTCGGCGTCGTCGAAGATGATCACCGGCGCCTTGCCGCCCAGTTCCATGTGCATGCGTTTGACGCTGTCAGCGGTGCTGGAAATGATGTTCGAGCCGGTGGCGATCGAGCCGGTCAGCGACACCATGCGCACTTTCGGATGAGTGACCAGCGGGCTACCCACCGTCGGCCCACGACCGAACACCAGGTTGAGCACGCCAGCCGGAAAAATCTCCGACGCCAGCTCGGCCAGGCGCAAGGCGGTCAGCGGGGTCTGTTCCGACGGCTTGAGCACCACGGTATTGCCGGCCGCCAGGGCTGGAGCGATTTTCCAGGCGACCATCATCAGCGGGTAGTTCCACGGCGCGATCGAGGCAATCACGCCGACTGGATCGCGGCGGATCATCGAGGTGTGGCCCGGCAGGTATTCACCCCCGGCCATGCCGCTCATGCAACGGCTGGCGCCGGCGAAGAAGCGGAACACATCGGCAATCGCCGGGATCTCGTCGTTCAACGCCGCACTCAGCGGTTTGCCGCAGTTATCCGATTCCAGCTTGGCCAGTTCTTCGCCGTGGGCTTCGATGGCGTCTGCCAGCTTGAGCAGCAGCAGCGAGCGGTCCTTGGGCGGGGTCTGCGACCAACTGTCGAAGGCCGCATCGGCGGCGCGTACGGCGGCGTCGACCTGGGCTTCGCTGGCTTCGTTGATCTGCACCAGCACACGGCCCAGCGACGGGTTGAAGACGGCCTGGGCCGGGCCTTCGCCCTCCACCAGTTGGCCGTTGATCAGCAGTTTGGTTTGCATGTTCATGTCCTCTTTGGCGCTTTTATTTTTCTGCTGAAACCGGAACCCAGGTGGGAGCGGGCTTGCCCGCGATGAGGTCATCGCATCCAACATTGATGATGATTGACCCAACGCAATCGCGGGCAAGCCCGCTCCCACAGTGGCCCTGTTCCTCCAGTTATCCGTTTATTTACCGCCGCTACCGGCCACGCTTTCACCGCCGCGTGTCAGGTAGTAGGCACCGAGAATCGGCAGCATGGTCACGATCATCACCAGCATCGCCACCACGTTGGTCACAGGCACGTCCCGTGGGCGGCTCAGTTGATTGAGCAGCCACAGCGGCAAGGTGCGTTCATGGCCGGCGGTGAAGGTGGTGACGATGATTTCGTCGAACGACAGGGCAAACGCCAGCATGCCGCCGGCCAGCAACGCCGAGCCGAGGTTCGGCAGGATGATGTAGCGGAAGGTCTGCCAGCCATCGGCGCCCAGGTCCATCGAGGCCTCGATCAGGCTGTGGGAGGTGCGGCGCAGGCGGGCGATGACGTTGTTGTAGACGATCACCACACAGAAGGTCGCGTGACCGACGATGATGGTGAACATACCTGGCTCGATGCCCAGGGATTTGAAAGTCGCCAACAAGGCAATCCCGGTGATGATCCCCGGCAGGGCAATCGGCAGGATCAGCATCAACGAGATGCCTTGCTTGCCGAAGAAGTCGCGCCGGTACAGCGCCGCCGAGGCCAGGGTGCCGAGGACCATGGCAATCAGGGTCGCGATGGCGGCGATCTGGGCCGACAGCTTGATGGCTTCCAGGACGTCAGGTCGCGAGAACGCCACGCCGATCCACTTCAGGGTGAAACCCTTGGGCGGAAAACTGAACGCTGCGTCTTCGGTGTTGAAGGCGTACAGGAAGATGATCAGGATCGGGAAGTGCAGGAACACCAACCCGCCCCAGGCCGCGATGCGCAGACCTAAAGAAGCTTTCTCAGAGTGCATCGAAGGCCCCCAGGCGTTTGACGATGGATAGGTAGATGGCGATCAGCACGATCGGCACCAGGGTGAAAGCCGCGGCCATCGGCATGTTGCCGATCGCGCCTTGCTGGGCGTAGACCATGCTGCCGACGAAGTAACCCGGCGGGCCCACCAGTTGCGGCACGATGAAATCGCCCAGGGTCAGGGAGAAAGTGAAGATCGAACCGGCGGCGATGCCCGGGATCGACAGCGGCAGGATCACCTGCATGAAGGTCTGGCGTGGCTTGGCCCCGAGGTCGGCGGAGGCTTGCAGCAGGGACGGTGGCAGGCGCTCCAGCGAAGCCTGGATCGGCAGGATCATGAACGGCAGCCAGATGTACACGAACACCATGAAGCGGCCCAGGTGCGAGGTGGACAGGGTGCTGCCACCGATCCCGGGAATCCCCAGCACGAATTGCAGCACCGGCTCCAGCCCCAGGTGCTGGACGAACCACTGTGCGACGCCGCCTTTGGCCAGCAGCAAGGTCCAGGCGTAGGCCTTGACGATATAGCTGGCCCACATCGGCATCATCACCGCGATGTAGAAGAACGCCTTGGTCTTGCCGCTGGTGTAGCGCGCCATGTAGTAGGCAATTGGAAACGCCACGATGGCGCTGGCGATCGAGACCACGATGGCCATGCTCAGGGTGCGCAGGATGATGTCGAAGTTCGACGGCTGGAACAGCGCGGCGAAGTTGCCCAGGGTCAGGTCGGGGGTGACCGCCATGGTGAAGTCGTCAAAGGTGTAGAAGCCCTGCCACAACAGGGTCAGGAGCGAGCCGAGATAGATCGCGCCGAACCAGATCAGCGGCGGCACCAGCAACATCGACAGGTACAGATTGGGGCGGCGATACAGCAGGTTGGAGAACCGGCGCAGCGGCGAGCCCCCCGAAGGCGTTTGTGTCATGGTCACGGTGTTCATCTCACACCCCGCTCGTGACGGTGTCGTGCAGCGGGGTCATCGCCTCGCGGGCCCAGCGCGCGCTGATGCGTTGTCCGGTCTGGTGCTGGGCGCTGGTGTCCAGCCACTGGTTGTTGGCCTTGCTGATGTTCAGGGTCTGGCCGTTTTCCAACTTCAACTCGTAACGGGTGGCGCTGCCCTGGTACTGGATGTCGTGCAGCAGACCGCTGACTTCGATCTCATGGCTGGCCAGCGGGCCTTCGGCGAAACGCACGTGTTCCGGACGAATCGAGAAGGGCTGCGGGTTGCCGCTCAGTTGTTGCGCCAGGTCGCCACGGATCACGTTGGAGGTGCCGACGAATTCGGCGACGAAGGTGGTGGCCGGTTTCATGTACAGGTTGCGCGGGGTGTCGACCTGCTCGATGCGGCCCTTGTTGAACACCGCCACGCGGTCGGACATCGACAGGGCTTCGGTCTGGTCGTGGGTGACGAAAATGAAGGTGATGCCGAGCTGGCGCTGCAGTTTCTTCAGCTCGCTCTGCATTTGCTCACGCAGCTTCAGGTCCAGCGCCCCCAGGGGTTCGTCGAGCAACAGCACCCGTGGGCGATTGACCAGAGCGCGAGCCAGGGCCACACGCTGGCGCTGGCCGCCGGACAATTGCACCGGCTTGCGCTCGCCGTAGCCGCCCAGGGCCACCATGGCGAGGGATTCTTCGGCACGCTCCAGGCGTTCCTTCTTGCCCACGCCCTTGACCTTCAGGCCGTAGGCGACGTTGTCGCGGACATTCATGTGGGGGAACAGGGCGTAATCCTGGAAGACGGTGTTGACGTCACGCTGATAGGGCGGCAGGCCGGCGGCTTCTTCGCCGTGGATGCGGATCGACCCCGCGCTCGGCTGTTCGAAGCCGGCGATCAGCCGCAGGCAGGTGGTTTTGCCCGAGCCGGAAGGGCCGAGCATGGAAAAGAACTCGCCGTCCTGGATGTCGATGGAAACCCGGTCTACGGCTTTCACTTCGCCGAATAGACGGGAAACGTTGGTGAACTGGACTGCAAGCGTCATGGTGCGGTGCTCCAAAAAGGCGCGGGCCGTCGCAGCGGCCCTGCCTGGACTTCTGAAAAATCTATTAATCGAAAATCAATTCTGCTTTTGGCAAAGCGATGGAGCTGGAAAAGTCGTTCAGGGAGCGTCGCGAGCGGCGATTAGTCGTGTCCGGCCAGCGCACAGCCCCCGGAGCGTACGTCAGTACGTGAGGAGGCGAGCACTGCCCGGGCGCGGATAATCGACGCGCAGCAGCTCCCGGAATGACTTTTAGCGGCCGCCCATGATCGCGATGTAGTCCTGGGTCCAGCGGCTGTACGGCACGAACTTGCCGCCTTCAGCCTGCGGGGTTTTCCAGAAGGCGATCTTCTCGAACTGGTCGAAACCGTTGGTCTTGCAGCCTTCGGCGCCCAGCAGTTCGCTGCCCTGGCAAGCCGCCGGGACCGCTGGCAAGGAGCCGAACCAGGCCGCGACATCGCCCTGGACCTTGGGTTGCAGCGACCAGTCCATCCACTTGTAGGCGCAGTTCGGGTGCTTGGCCTCGGCGTGCAGCATGGTGGTGTCGGCCCAGCCGGTGGCGCCTTCTTTCGGAATAGTCGAGGCGATGGGCTGTTTCTCGTTCATCAGGCCGTTGACCTGATAGGGCCAGGCGCTGGAGGCCACTACCCCTTCGTTCTTGAAGTCACTCATTTGCACGGTGGTGTCGTGCCAGTAGCGGTGGATCAGCGGCTGCTGGGCGCGCAGCAGGTCGAGCACGGCCTTGTACTGTGCTTCGGTCAGCTCGTAGGGGCTCTGGATGCCCAGTTCCGGCTTGGTGCTTTTCAGGTACAGCGCCGCGTCGGCGATGTAGATCGGACCGTCATAGGCCTGCACGCGGCCTTTGTTGGGCTTGCCGTCTGGCAGGTTCTGCGCATCGAACACCACGTTCCAGCTGGTGGGGGCCGTCTTGAACACGTTGGTGTTGTACATCAGCACGTTCGGGCCCCATTGATAGGGGGTGCCGTATGTCTGCTGGTTGACCACGTACCAAGGGGCATCCTTGAGGCGCGGGTCGAGGTTTTTCCAGTTAGGGATCAGTGCGGTATTGATCGGCTGCACACGCTTGCCGACGATCAACCGCAGCGAGGCGTCGCCAGAGGCAGTCACCAGGTCGTAGCCGCCCTTGGCCATCAGGCTGACCATCTCATCGGAAGTGGCGGCGGTCTTGACGTTGACCTTGCAGCCGGTCTCCTTCTCGAAACCGGTCACCCAGTCGTAGGCCTTGTCGCTTTCACCCCGTTCGATGTAGCCAGGCCAGGCCACGATGTCCAGTTGGCCCTCGCCGGCACCAACGGCTTTCAGCGGTTCGGCGGCCTGGAGGCTGGCACTGGCCAGCAGCGCGGTGGTGATTGCACTGAGCAATGCGGTCTTGTGCACGAACATGGGGTTTCCCTCTTCTTTAAATTATGGTCGGGGCAGTGTTGAACGTGATGCAGCTGGCCTTTTCGGCTTGTTATTAGCTTAGTAGCGTTATTTCAGGTCATTGCCGTGACGGGCCATGATGTGCCGCACCACGCTGTAGTCCTGCAGCGAGTCGCTGGACAGGTCCTTGCCGTAGCCGGAGCGTTTCAAACCGCCGTGGGGCATTTCACTGACCAGCATGAAGTGGCTGTTGATCCAGGTGCAGCCGTACTGCAAGCGCGCCGCGACCTGCATCGCCTTGTCCAGGTTTTGCGTCCAGACCGACGACGCCAGGCCATATTCCGAGTCGTTGGCCCAATCCACCGCTTGCTCCAGCTCGTCGAAGCGGGTCACGGTGACCACCGGGCCGAACACTTCGCGCTGGACGATTTCATCGCTTTGCTTGCAACCGGCGAGCAGGGTTGGCTGGTAATAGAAACCGGCGCCGGAATGCACTGCCGCGCCGGTCACCCGTTCGATGTGCGGCTGGCCGAGGGCGCGTTCGACAAAGCTGGCCACGCGGTCGCGCTGGCGGGTGCTGATCAGAGGGCCGATCTCGTTGTCGGCGTCACGCTTGCCGGCAAACCGCAGGCTGCTGACCGCTGCGCCCAGTTCCGCCACCAGCTTGTCGTGTATCCCCGCCTGGGCATAGATGCGGCAGGCCGCGGTGCAGTCCTGCCCGGCGTTGTAGTAACCGTAGCTGCGCACGCCGGCGACTACGGCTTGCAGGTCGGCATCGTTGCAGACGATCACCGGTGCCTTGCCGCCCAGTTCCAGGTGGGTGCGCTTGAGGGTCTTGGCGGCGGCCTGGAGGATTTTCTGCCCGGTGACGATGTCGCCAGTGAGCGAGACCATGCGTACTTTGGGATGGCTGACCAGATGGCTGCCGACCCCTTCACCGCCCCCGCAGATGATGTTGATCACCCCGCGCGGCAGGATCTCGGCCAGCGCTGGCGCCAGGGCCAGGATCGACAGCGGGGTATGTTCGGAGGGCTTGAACACCAGGGTATTGCCGGCGGCGAGGGCCGGGGCGATTTTCCAGGCGGCCATCATGATCGGGTAGTTCCACGGCGCAATCGAGGCCACCACGCCAATCGGGTCGCGGCGCACCATGCTGGTGTAGCCCGGCAGGTATTCACCGCTGAGCTGGCCGGTCTGGCAGCGCACGGCGCCAGCGAAGAAGCGGAACACATCGACCGTCGCACTGAGGTCATCCTGGCGCGCCAGGTGCAGTGGCTTGCCGCAGTTCAACGATTCCAGGCGGGCCAGCAGGTCAGCGTGTTTTTCAATGGCGTTGGCGATTTCCAGCAGGATGTTCGAGCGCTGTTGCGGGGTGGTCCGCGACCAGCCGGCAAAGGCCCGGTGGGCGGCGAGGATCGCGGCTTCGACCTGTTCGGTGCTGGCTTCGGCAATGTGGGTCAGCACTTCGCCGGTGGCCGGGTTGAGAATCGGCTCGACAAAGCCCTGGCCGGCTACCAATTCACCGTCGATCAGCAATGCGGTGAACAAAGGGGTCTGCGCGGCGGGCATTTTTCGGATTCTCTTTTGTTGTGTGGCCATGGTGCTCCCTGTGACTGGGGCCCCGACCGTCTTATAGATGTACAAAGACTAGTGGCGGGGCTTGAGGACGACAAATACTAAATACTGAATGCAGCGTTCGATTAAATAGATGGCTTGCGCCCGCCGGGTGGCTGTTCGCGGGCCACCGTCAGGAAGGGGTCAACCAGTGCCGGGCGGGCGGTGCCGCGGCGCCAGGCCAGGCCGACATCGAGGGTCTGGCTGAGGTCGGCGATGGGCCGGGCTTCGATGATGTCGCCTTCCAGGGACCATGGGCGGTAAGTCATGTCGGGCTGGATCGACACCCCCAGGCCCGCTGCCACCAGGCTGCGCACGGCCTCGGTGGAGGCGGTGCGCAGGGTGATGCGTGGCTGCAGCGAGGCAGCTCGCCACATGCGCTGGGCGTTGCGGTCCATCTCGTCGACGTTGAGTTGGATCAGTGGTTCGCGGGCGACGTCCGCCAGGTTGATGCTGTCGTGCTCCAGCAGCGGGTGCTGGGCCGGCAGCCACAAGCGGTGGGGCGAGTGAGTCAGTACCTCGGTTTGCAGGGCGTGACGATCCTCGAGGTTGGACAGGATCAGCACCCCGACATCGATTTCGCCACTGACCAGCAAGTGCTCGATGTACGGGCGCTCATCTTCCATGACCCGGAGCTCGACATTGGGGTAGGCCCGTTGAAAGCGGGTCAGCAGGTCGGCCAGGTAGTAGCCCGCGACCAGGCTGGTGACTCCAATGGTCAACTGCCCGGCCACCTGGTCGGTGCTCTGCTGCAGGCTGCGTTTGGCATTGTCCACGGTGGCCAGGATCAAATGCGCCTGGCGCAGGAACTGGTGTCCCTGATGGGTCAGGGTCATGCCCTTGGCGTGGCGGTTGAACAGGTTGACCCCAATCTCCTGCTCCAGTTGCTGGATGGCCAGGGTCAAGGTGGACTGGGAGATATACACCGCTTGTGCGGCGGCCGAGATCGAGCCGGTTTCGGCGACGGCGATGAAGTGACGGATCTGACGCAGGGTCATCATGGGAAAAGTACCCGGTGGGCGGTTTTTATAGATTTTTCCCAGTGTATATCTTTTTTATCGATGCCCTAGCCCAGCTAGCAAGGCGGCCGCAAGGGCTGGGCAACATCTGGAAGCACTCTCGCTGACGGGCCTCGGGCACTTTAGATCTAGGCTGATGGCCTTATTTATTGGTTAAACGTGATTTTCTGGAGGCGACACATGATTACCCGTGGTTTGCTCGATCAGTTACTCAAGTCCGGCCAGGACCTGTTGCAGAACAAGGCCGGTGGAACCCAGAACAAAGCAGCTGGCGGCGGACTGGGCAGCCTGCTCTCCGGTGCTGGCGGCGGGGCCTTGGCCGCCGGCGCGATGGGTCTGCTGCTGGGAAACAAGAAGGCGCGCAAAGTCGGCGGCAAGGTGGCGGTCTATGGCGGCCTCGCGGCACTCGGCGTGATTGCCTACAAGGCCTACGGCAACTGGCAGGCCCAGCAGGGCACGGCGCCGCAGACCGAGCCGCAAACCCTAGATCGCCTGCCGCCGGCGCAGGTCGAGCAGCACAGCCAGGCCATCCTCAAGGCCCTGGTGGCTGCTGCCAAGGCCGATGGGCATGTCGACGCGCGTGAGCGTGAGCTGATCGAGGGCGAGTTCCGCAAGCTGGACAGCGACCAGGAACTGCAGCACTGGCTGCACGCCGAACTCAACAAACCACTGGACCCGACCGACGTCGCCCGCGCCGCCAGCACCCCGGAAATGGCCGCCGAGATGTACATCGCCAGCGTGATGTTGGTGGACGAGGAGAACTTCATGGAGAAGTCCTACCTCGACGAACTGGCCCGCCAGCTCAAGTTGGAGCCAGGATTGAAGGCCGAGCTGGAGCGGCAGGTGCGTCTCTGAGTGTCGCAGGTGAGCTATCGCCAAGTGAAACACGGCGAGGACTGCGTCCTCGAACGCAGCCTCGCCGGCTCGCCCGCAATGGCCAATCCACCGTCTGTTTCTACACAAATATCACTGGCGGCCCCCAACCCATCTGACGGAAAGTAGCCGTCCCAGAGCGGATCCAGACTTTTCGCTCGGGATGAGACGCAGTGCGCAACCGCTGCTTAAACCCAGCGCGCCCTCGGCTATACTCCCCACCATTTGAATGGCCCCGAGGACTGACTGTGAAGAACTGGACGTTGCGCCAACGCATTTTGGCGAGCTTTGCGGTGATTATCGCCATCATGCTGTTGATGGTGGTCGTCTCTTATTCACGTCTGCTGAAGATCGAAGCCAGCGAGAACAGCGTTCGCGACGATGCCGTGCCTGGGGTCTACTACAGCTCGATGATTCGCAGTGCCTGGGTCGACAGCTACCTCAAGATCCAGAAAATGCTCGGTCTGGAGGAAGGGCAGGGGGTCACTGAGCAAGACCTCGCCGATTTCAAGGCCTTCGAGCAGCGTCTCGAAGAACAAATGGCCAACTACGCCGCGACTATTCATGGTGTCGAGGACCGCACCGAGTTCGATGCCTTCGAGAAAGCGCATCAGAATTTCAACCGGATTCTGGCCACCGTCCTTGAGCTGCATAAGAACCACCAGGAGCAGGAGGCAATCAAGCTGTTCAACGAGCAGTTGACGCCAGCCTGGATTACCGGCCGCCTGAAGCTCAATGACGTCATCCGCGAGAACAAGACGGTTGCCGACCACGCGACCACCGCCATCGACGACGCCGTCGTCGCGGCGAAAATCAGCATGGGTGTGTCGTTGTTGGTGGCGGTGCTGGCGGCGGCGCTCTGCGGCCTGCTGCTGATGCGCGCGATCATGGCGCCGATGAACCGCATCGTGAAGATCCTCGAAATCATGCGCACCGGGGACTTGAGCAATCGCCTCAACCTCGACCGCAAGGATGAGTTCGGTGCCGTGGAAAGCGGCTTCAACGACATGATGACCGAGCTCACCGCGCTGGTGTCCCAGGCCCAGCGTTCTTCGGTGCAGGTCACCACCTCGGTGACCGAGATCGCCGCCACCTCCAAGCAACAGCAGGCCACGGCCACCGAAACTGCGGCGACCACCACGGAAATCGGGGCGACCTCGCGGGAAATCGCGGCGACCTCCCGCGACCTGGTGCGCACCATGACGGAAGTGTCCACCGCTGCCGACCAGGCTTCGGTACTGGCCGGCTCCGGTCAGCAGGGCCTGGCACGCATGGAAGACACCATGCACTCGGTGATGGGCGCGGCCGACCTGGTCAATGCCAAGCTGGCGATCCTCAATGAGAAGGCCGGCAACATCAACCAGGTGGTGGTGACCATCGTAAAGGTCGCCGACCAGACCAACCTGCTGTCGCTGAACGCCGCTATCGAGGCGGAAAAGGCCGGTGAGTACGGTCGCGGTTTTGCCGTGGTCGCCACCGAAGTGCGGCGCCTGGCCGACCAGACGGCCGTTGCCACCTATGACATCGAGCAGATGGTCCGTGAGATCCAGTCGGCGGTCTCGGCCGGTGTGATGGGCATGGACAAGTTCTCCGAAGAAGTGCGCCGCGGCATGTCCGAGGTGCAGCAGGTCGGCGAACAACTGTCGCAGATCATCCATCAGGTCCAGGCGCTGGCGCCGCGGGTGCTGATGGTCAACGAAGGCATGCAGGCCCAGGCCACCGGCGCCGAACAGATCAACCACGCGCTGGTGCAGTTGGGCGATGCCAGCAGCCAGACCGTCGAGTCGCTGCGCCAGGCCAGTTTCGCCATCGACGAATTGAGCCAGGTGGCCGTCGGGCTGCGCAGCGGCGTCTCGCGATTCAAAGTCTGATGAGCGAGCTCGTGGTCAAGCGGGGCGCGGGTGTGGCCCCGAAACAAGCGCTGTTCCTGGTGTTTCGCATCGGTGGCGAGCGTTATGCCTTGCAGGCCGTCGAGGTGGCGGAGGTGCTGCCACGCCTGCCGCTCAAGCCGATTGCCCAGGCGCCGCATTGGGTCGCCGGGGTGTTCGGCTACCGCGGGACGGTGGTGCCGGTGATCGATGTCGGCGCGCTGACCTTCGGCCTGGCTGCCGAAGCACGCACCAGCACCCGCCTGGTGCTGGTGCACTATCGACCCGATGCCACGCTGCCAGCGCAACTGCTGGGGTTGATTCTCGAGCAGGCCACCGACACCTTGCGCTGCAATCCGGCGGAGTTTCAACCCTACGGCCTGGACAATCGCCAGGCGCCGTATCTGGGGCCAGTGCGCGAAGATGCCCAGGGACTGCTGCAATGGGTGCGGGTCGCGGACCTGCTGGATGCCCAGGTGCAGGCGCTGCTGTTTCCGTCGCCACCCTTGGACCTGTCAATGCTTGAGGATCGAGCATGAGCAGCGACCAGCGCTTTTTCGACTTCCTCAAAGAACGCATCGGCCTGGACGTGACCTCCGTCGGGCCGGCGATCATCGAGCGCGCGGTACGCCAGCGCACGACCGCGCAGCAGGTGCAAACGGCCGATCAATACTGGCAACGCTTGCTGGGTTCGCGAGACGAACAGCAAGCGCTGATCGAAGCGGTGATCGTGCCCGAGACCTGGTTTTTCCGGTATCCGGAATCCTTTGCCACCCTGGCCAGGCTGGCAAGCAAACGCCTGGGCGAGCTCAATAACATGCGGGCTCTGCGCATCCTCAGCCTGCCGTGCTCCACCGGCGAGGAGCCCTATTCGATTGCCATGGCCTTGCTCGATGCCGGGTTGGCACCTCATCAGTTCAAGGTCGACGGCCTGGACGTCAGCCCGTTGTCGGTGGAGCGGGCCAAGCGGGCGTGCTATGGCAAGAACTCCTTTCGCGGAGAGCAGGGCGATTTTCGCGAGCGGCATTTCAGCGCTGAAGACGACGGTTATCGCCTCAGCGAGCGGGTTCGCGAACAAGTGCGTTTGCAGGTCGGCAACCTACTGGACCCAAGCTTGCTGGCCAATGAACCGGCCTATGACTTCGTGTTTTGCCGCAACTTGCTGATCTACTTTGACCTGCCGACCCAGACCCAGGTCTTTGAAGTGCTCAAGCGCCTGACCCACGTCGATGGCGTGCTGTTCATCGGCCCGGCCGAAGGCAGTCTGCTGGGGCGCCTGGGCATGCGCTCGATCGGCATTCCCCAGTCGTTTGCCTTCAGCCGCCACAGCGAACCTGAACCCCAGCCACTGCCGGCCTACATTGCGCCAGCGCTGCCAGTGAGCTTGCCGGTGCGCCGCGCGCCTGCGCCGCCAGTGCGCAGTCGACCCTTTGCAACCGTAGCCCGCCCAGTGTCGCCGCGGGCCGAGCAGCCAGACGCTGGCGATGCGGCGGTGCTGTTGGCACACATTGCGACCCTGGCCAACGAAGGCAAAAGCCCGCAAGCGCGTGCCGCCTGTGAGGCGTACCTGCGCAGCCACGGCCCGGTGGCGCAAGTGTTCTACTGGTTAGGCCTGCTCAGTGATGTGGCTGGCAGCGTGCTGGAAGCCCAGGGGTTTTATCGCAAGGCGTTGTACCTGGAGCCGCAACACCCCGAAGCCCTGATGCACCTGGCCGCGTTGCTCGCGTCCCAGGGCGATGTGGCTGGGAGCCGACGCTTGCAGGAGCGCGCGGCGCGCAACGAACGTACCGCTGACAGTGAGCGCAAACGATGATCGGTTCAGTTTCGTTGAACGTGACCCACGCCGATGCCCAGGCCATCGACGACTGCTGGAACCGCATCGGTGTCCACGGTGACAAGTCCTGTGGGTTGCTGGCCGAGCATATTCATTGCCGCAACTGCGCGGTCTACTCGGCCGCGGCTACCCGCTTGCTGGACCGCTATGCGCTGCAGCAGGACGACCAGGCCCATGGCTCGGCGACGGTCGAGGTACAGGTCGCCACCCGTTCATTGCTGATGTTTCGCCTGGGCGAAGAGTGGCTGGCGCTGAGCACCCGCAGCCTGGTGGAAGTGGCGCCTTTGCAGCCGGTGCATTCCTTGCCCCACCAGCGCTCGCGGGCGCTGATGGGGGTGGCCAATGTGCGCGGCGCACTGGTGGCCTGCCTGTCGCTGGTGGAGTTGCTGGGGCTGGAGGCCTCGACGGCGACCGCGTCCGGTGCGCGGGTCATGCCGCGCATGTTGATCATTGCCGCCCACGGCGGTCCGGTGGTGGTACCGGTGGACGAGGTCGATGGGATCCATGCGATTGATCAACGGCTGCTCGACGCAGCCTCGCGCTCGGGCCAGCAGGCCAGCGCGAAGTACACCCGAGGCGTATTGCCATTTAACGGTCGCAGTTTGCGTTGGCTGGATGAAGAGCAGTTGCTGTCCGCCGTGACCCGGAGCCTCACATGACCCCCGAGCAAATGCGCGACGCGTCGCTGCTGGAGTTGTTCAGCCTGGAGGCCGAGGCCCAGACCCAAGTACTCAGCGCCGGGTTGCTGGCGCTGGAGCGTGATCCGACCCAGGCCGATCACCTGGAAGCCTGCATGCGCGCCGCCCACTCGCTCAAGGGCGCGGCGCGGATTGTTGGCGTCGATGCCGGGGTCGAAGTGTCCCATGTGATGGAAGATTGCCTGGTCAGTGCCCAGGAAGGCCGGCTTCTGCTGCGCCCCGAGCACATTGACGCGTTGCTGCAAGGCACCGACCTGCTGATGCGCATCGCCACGCCTGGCAACGAGGTCGGGCCCAGTGATATCTACGCCTATGTGGCGTTGATGGGGCAGTTGCTCGATCCCGCGTCGGCGCCGACACCGGTGAGCCTGCCACCGCTGGCGCCGGAGCTGCCGATGGCCGAGTTGCAACTCGAACCGCCGGCCGCGCGCTTCGAACTGTCGGAGCCGGAGCCTCTGCTGGCGGAACTCGCCAAGCCTGCCAAACGGCTCACCGAGGGCGGCGAGCGGGTGCTACGTGTGACTGCCGAGCGCCTGAACAGCCTGCTCGACCTGTCGAGTAAATCGCTGGTCGAGACCCAGCGTTTGAAACCCTATCTGGCGACCCTGCAGCGCCTCAAGCGTATGCAAAGTAACGGCCTGCGCGCCCTGGAAAACCTCAATGCCCAGCTCAAGGAGCAGAGCCTGAGCCTGGAAGTCGAGGAGGCCCTGGAGGATGCGCGGCGGCTGTTGGCCGAGTCTCAGCAATTGCTGGCGGAGCAAACGGCAGAGCTGGACGAGTTTGCCTGGCAAGCCAGCCAGCGTGCCCAGGTGCTGTACGACACTGCGCTGGCCTGCCGCATGCGCCCGTTTGCCGACGTGTTGACCGGCCAGGCGCGGATGGTCCGCGACCTGGGCCGCAGCCTCGGCAAACAGGTGCGCCTGGAGATCGAGGGCGAAAAGACCCAGGTCGACCGCGACGTGCTGGAAAAACTCGAAGCACCGCTGACGCACCTGTTGCGCAATGCGGTGGACCACGGCATCGAGTCGCCGGAGCAGCGCTTGCTGGCCGGCAAACCGGCCGAAGGGCTGATCCGCCTGCGGGCGTCCCATCAGGCGGGCCTGCTGGTGTTGGAACTCAGCGACGACGGCAACGGCGTGGACCTGGAGCGGGTCCGGCGCAGCATCGTCCAGCGTCAACTGTCGCCGGCCGAGACCGCGGCGCAATTGAGTGAAGAGGAACTGCTGACGTTCCTGTTCCTGCCCGGCTTCAGCCTGCGCGACAAAGTTACTGAAGTTTCCGGCCGTGGCGTCGGCCTCGACGCCGTCCAGCACATGGTGCGCCAGTTGCGCGGCGCGGTGGTGCTGGAGCAGAAGGCGGGCGAGGGCAGTCGTTTCCACCTTGAAGTGCCGCTGACCCTGTCGGTGGTGCGCAGCCTGGTGGTGGAAGTCGGCGAGGAGGCCTACGCCTTCCCGCTGGCGCACATCGAGCGCATGTGCGACCTGGCGCCAGAGGATATCGTGCAGGTGGAGGGGCGCCAGCACTTCTGGCACGAGGGCCGGCATGTCGGGCTGGTGGCTGCCACCCAGTTGCTGCAACGGCCGGTGAGCCAGAACAGCGCCGCCACCCTCAAGGTGGTGGTGATCCGTGAGCGCGATGCGGTGTACGGTGTGGCCGTCGAGCGTTTTATCGGCGAGCGCACCCTGGTGGTGCTGCCGCTGGATGAGCGCCTGGGCAAGATCCAGGATATTTCCGCCGGAGCCTTGCTGGATGACGGTTCGGTGGTACTGATCGTCGACGTCGAGGACATGCTGCGCTCGGTGGATAAACTGCTCAATACCGGGCGCCTGGAGCGGATCGCCCGGCACAGTCAGCAGGCCGCGCAGGTGGCCCGCAAGCGGATCCTGGTGGTCGATGACTCGCTGACGGTGCGCGAGTTGCAACGCAAGCTGCTGCTCAACCGAGGTTATGACGTGGCCGTCGCCGTTGACGGCATGGACGGCTGGAACGCCCTGCGCGCCGAGGACTTCGACCTGTTGATTACTGATATCGATATGCCGCGCATGGACGGGATCGAGCTGGTCTCGCTGTTGCGCCGCGACAATCGCCTGCAGTCACTGCCAGTGATGGTGGTGTCCTACAAGGACCGTGAAGAGGACCGGCGCCGTGGACTGGACGCTGGAGCCGACTATTATCTAGCCAAAGCCAGCTTTCATGACGATGCGCTGCTCGACGCAGTGGTAGAGCTCATAGGAGGAGCGCGGGCATGAAGATCGCAATCGTCAATGATATGCCGATGGCTGTGGAAGCGCTGCGCCGGGCCCTGGCGTTCGAGCCGGCGCACCAGGTGGTGTGGGTGGCCAGCAATGGCAAGGAGGCGGTGCAGCGTTGCGCCGAACTGACGCCGGACCTGATCCTCATGGACCTGATCATGCCGGTCATGGACGGGGTCGAGGCGACCCGCCGGATCATGGCGGATACGCCGTGCGCCATCGTCATCGTCACGGTCGATCGCCAGCAGAATGTGCATCGGGTGTTCGAGGCCATGGGGTACGGCGCGCTGGATGTGGTCGACACGCCGGCCCTGGGGGCCGGCAATGCCCAGGAAGCCGCCGCACCGCTGCTGCGCAAAATCATCAACATCGGCTGGCTGATCGGCGAGAAGGGCAACCGCGAACGCCCGGCACCCAGCCCGCTGCGCAGTTCGGCCTCGCGCCAGCGCCTGGTCGCCATTGGCTCCTCGGCTGGCGGTCCGGCGGCGCTGGAAGTGCTGCTCAAGGGCTTGCCGCGGGATTTCCCGGCGGCCATCGTGCTGGTGCAACACGTGGACCAGGTGTTCGCCGCCGGCATGGCGCAATGGCTCAGCAGTGTCAGTGGCCTGAACGTACGCCTGGCCCAGGAGGGCGAGCCGCCGCAAAGTGGCACGGTGTTGCTGGCTGGCACCAACCACCATATTCGCTTGTTGAAAAACGGCACGCTGGCGTACACCGCCGAGCCGGTCAACGAAATCTACCGGCCCTCGATCGATGTGTTCTTCGAAAGTGTGGCCAGTTACTGGAACGGTGATGCAGTAGGTGTGCTACTCACCGGAATGGGCCGCGATGGAGCCCAGGGACTCAAATTGATGCGCCAGCAGGGCTACCTGACCATCGCTCAGGATCAGCACAGCAGCGCGGTGTACGGTATGCCCAAGGCCGCCGCCGCCATCGACGCCGCGGTGGAAATTCGCCCGCTGGAAAAAATAGCGCCACGATTGCTGGAGATCTTTGCAAAATGAATGACATCCGCAGCGGTACGGGCCAAGTAGTATTTCAGGTGAGCCCCCATGGATGAGTTACAGCTCGACGATTTCAAGAACGATGAAAATGCCGCGATGGTGCTGCTGGTCGACGACCAGGCGATGATCGGCGAAGCCGTGCGGCGGGGTCTGGCGAACGAAGACAACATCGACTTCCATTTCTGCGCCGACCCGCACCAGGCCATCGCCCAGGCCATTCGCATCAAGCCGACGGTGATCCTGCAGGACCTGGTGATGCCCGGGCTGGACGGCCTGACACTGGTGCGCGACTACCGCAACCACCCGGCGACCAAGGACATCCCGATCATTGTGCTGTCGACCAAGGAAGATCCCTTGATCAAGAGCGCGGCGTTTGCCGCCGGGGCCAACGATTACCTGGTGAAACTGCCGGACAACATCGAGCTGGTGGCGCGCATTCGCTATCACTCGCGCTCCTACACCACGCTGATCCAGCGCGATGCAGCCTATCGGGCATTGCGGGTCAGCCAGCAGCAGTTGCTCGACACCAACCTGGTGCTGCAACGGTTGATGAACTCCGACGGCCTGACCGGCCTGTCGAACCGCCGGCACTTCGACGAGTACCTGGAGCTGGAATGGCGGCGCTCGTTGCGTGACCAGACCCAATTGTCGCTGTTGATGATCGATGTCGACTACTTCAAGTCCTATAACGACAGTTTTGGTCATCTTGAGGGCGATGAAGCCCTGCGCAAGGTGGCGACCGCGATCCGCGATGCCAGTAGCCGGCCCTCGGACCTGCCTGCGCGTTATGGTGGTGAAGAGTTCGCCCTGGTGCTGCCCAACACTTCGCCGGGTGGCGCACGACTGGTGGCGGAAAAACTCCGTCAGACCGTCGCCGCCCTGAAAATTCCACACATCGCCCCGGCCGAAGGCGCGAGCCTGACCATCAGCATCGGCCTGTCGACCATCACCCCACAGCAGGGCAGCGACTGCCGGCAATTGATTTTGGCGGCAGACAAGGGCCTGTACCTGGCCAAGCACAATGGGCGCAATCAGGTGGGGATCGAGTAAAAAACAGCCGTTTTGGTGGCTCAATAGCCGCCAGGCGGGCTGCCGTGGCGGCCTGATTACGTTATACTCGCCGGCTTTCAAAAGTTCGCCAACGAGTGCTGCCCGCCATGGAAATCAACCCGATCCTTAACAGTATCAAGGACCTGTCCGAGCGCTCCGAAACTATTCGGGGGTATCTTTGACTACGATCAAAAGCATGAGCGTCTGACCGAAGTCAATCGCGAGCTTGAAGATCCGGCTGTCTGGAACAACCCTGAGTACGCTCAGAACCTGGGTCGCGAGCGTTCGCTGCTGGCCCAGATCGTAGAAACCCTCGATGAGATGTCCAGCGGTCTGGCTGATGCCAAGGACCTGCTGTTGATGTCTGCCGAGGAAGAAGACCAAGCTGCCGTCGACGACGTTGCAGCCGAAGTCGAACGCCTGCGCGAGGCCCTCGAGAAGCTCGAGTTCCGCCGCATGTTCAGCGGTGAGATGGACGCCAACAACGCCTACCTGGACATCCAGGCCGGTTCTGGCGGCACCGAGGCCCAGGACTGGGCCAACATCCTGCTGCGCATGTACCTGCGCTGGGCGGATAAACGCGGTTTCGACGCGACCATCATGGAACTGTCGGCCGGTGAAGTCGCCGGGATCAAGGGCGCCACCGTGCACATCAAGGGCGAATACGCCTTTGGCTGGTTGCGTACCGAAATCGGCGTGCACCGCTTGGTGCGCAAGAGCCCGTACGACTCCGGTAACCGTCGCCATACCTCGTTCTCGGCCGTGTTCGTGTCGCCGGAAATCGATGACAACATCGAAATCGACATCAACCCGTCGGACCTGCGTATCGACACCTACCGCTCCTCGGGTGCCGGTGGTCAGCACGTTAACACCACCGACTCGGCCGTACGTATCACCCACGTACCGTCCAACACCGTGGTCAGCTGCCAGAACGAACGCTCCCAGCACGCCAACAAAGACACCGCGATGAAAATGTTGCGGGCGCGCTTGTACGAGCAGGAAGTGCAGAAACGCAACGCCGCTTCGCAGGCCCTGGAAGACACCAAGTCGGACATCGGCTGGGGTCACCAGATCCGCTCGTACGTGCTCGATGCCTCGCGGATCAAGGATCTGCGCACTAACATCGAACGCAGCGACTGCGACAAGGTGCTCGACGGCGACATCGACGAATACCTGGTGGCCAGCCTGAAGCAAGGCTTGTAAGACATGCAACACGGGATCGCCTGACTCACCGCGATCCTCTGTAGGAGCCGGCTTGCCGGCGATCCCCAGGCCGCTGGCCTGGGGGCAACGAACCCGTGATGGAATTTTTGAAGACATGAGCGACCTAGAACTCGACCCGCAAGCCCTGCAACAGGAAGAAAACACCCTGATCGCCCTGCGCAAGGAAAAGCTTGCTGCCGAGCGCGCCAAGGGCAACGCCTTCCCGAACGACTTCCGCCGTGACAACTACTGCGATGCCCTGCAGAAGCAGTACGCGGACAAGACCAAGGAAGAGCTCGCAGAGGCTGCAATCCCGGTCAAGGTTGCCGGTCGCATCATGCTCAACCGTGGCTCGTTCATGGTGATCCAGGACATGTCCGGGCGCATCCAGGTCTACGTCAACCGCAAGACCCTGTCCGAAGAAACCCTGGCCGCGGTGAAAACCTGGGACCTGGGCGACATCATTGCCGCCGAAGGCACCCTGGCCCGTTCCGGCAAGGGCGACCTGTACGTGGAAATGACCAGCGTGCGCCTGCTGACCAAGTCGCTGCGCCCACTGCCAGACAAACACCACGGCCTGACCGACACCGAACAGCGTTATCGCCAGCGCTACGTCGACCTGATCGTCAATGACGAAGTGCGCCAGACGTTCCGAGTGCGTTCGCAAGTCATCGCCCATATCCGTAGCTTCCTGATGCAGCGCGACTTCCTTGAAGTCGAGACGCCGATGCTGCAAACCATCCCTGGTGGTGCTGCGGCCAAGCCGTTCGAAACGCACCACAATGCCCTGGACATGGAAATGTTCCTGCGCATCGCGCCTGAGCTGTACCTCAAGCGCCTGGTTGTCGGTGGCTTCGAGAAAGTCTTCGAGATCAACCGCAACTTCCGTAACGAGGGCGTTTCGACTCGTCACAACCCTGAATTCACCATGTTGGAGTTCTACCAGGCGTACGCCGACTACGAAGACAACATGGACCTGACCGAAGAACTGTTCCGCGAGTTGGCACAGCTGGTCCTGGGCAGCACCGACGTGCCGTACGGCGACAAGGTGTTCCACTTCGGCGAGCCGTTCGTGCGCCTGTCGGTATTCGACTCGATCCTCAAGTACAACCCTGAGCTGACCGCCGACGACCTGACCGACATCGACAAGGCGCGCGCCATCGCCAAGAAAGCCGGGGCCAAGGTGCTGGGCTTCGAAGGCCTGGGCAAGCTGCAAGTGATGATTTTCGAAGAGCTGGTCGAGCACAAGCTGGAGCAGCCGCACTTCATTACCCAGTACCCGTTCGAAGTGTCGCCGCTGGCTCGTCGCAACGATGACAACCCGAACGTCACCGACCGCTTCGAGCTGTTCATTGGTGGTCGCGAAATCGCCAACGCCTACTCCGAGTTGAACGACGCGGAAGACCAGGCCGAGCGTTTCATGGCCCAGGTGGCCGACAAGGACGCCGGCGACGACGAAGCCATGCACTACGACGCCGACTTCGTACGTGCGCTGGAATACGGTATGCCGCCGACGGCGGGTGAGGGCATCGGTATCGATCGCCTGGTGATGTTGTTGACCAACTCACCGTCGATCCGCGATGTGATCCTGTTCCCGCACATGCGACCGCAAGCGTAAATGCCGCAGTGAAAAAGCCGCCTATATCAGGCGGCTTTTTATTGCCTGTATGGAACAAACGTATCAACTTGTTGCTTCCAACTGCGAGGTAAGACCGGTGAATCGTGCAAATGCTCAAGAAGGAGCAGCGGGGGTCGCTACGGCGGTCGCTGAAAGTGTTCAGTACCAGGGTCGCAAGGCCAGCCGACAGGGCAGTGAACAGCGTCGACAGGACATCCTCGACGCCGCGATGCGCATTGTCGTGCGCGACGGTGTGCGGGCGGTGCGGCACCGCGCCGTAGCCGCCGAGGCCAGCGTGCCATTGTCGGCGACCACGTACTATTTCAAGGACATCGATGACCTGCTCACCGATACCTTTGCCCAGTACGTGGAGCGCAGCGCGGCCTATATGGCCAAGCTGTGGGCCAATCATGAAGGACTGCTGCGCGAGATGGTCGACAGCGGGGATGGCAGCCCCGAGGCACGTTCGCGGCTGGCCGACGACATCGCCCGGTTTACCGCCGACTATGTGCACCGGCAACTGCTCAACCGCCGCGAGCACCTGATGGCGGAACAGGCGTTCCGCCAGGAGGCCTTGCTCAACCCGCGCCTGGCGTTGCTGGTGCGTTCCCATCAGCAGATTCTCCTGCAGGGTACCTGCCAGCTATTCCAGGTGCTGGGCTCGCCGGAACCGCAACAGGATGCCAAAGTGTTGACGGCGATAATCGGACGGATGGAATATCAAGGCCTGCTCAACGAGGCGCAGCCGCTGGCGGAGGATGAAATGCTCGGAATCCTCACGCGGTATATGCACTTGGTGCTGGCCTCGGTGTAACCCTTGGGGGAGGGCAGATTGCGCTGTCGGTGTGTGCTGACTAGGAGTCTTGAATGAAGTACTGGCGTGTCGTGGTGATCACCCTGTCGTTCCTGCTGCTCAGCGGCTGCCTGGTGTCATTCAAGCAGGCCATGCCGGGCAGCGAGGCTGCGCCGGCGGGGTTGCTCGGTAAATGGACCAGCAAGAATGCCTGGGGTGAAGCACAGAACCTGGACCTGACCCGTGTCGGCCCGGACCGCTACCAGGCGGTCAGCTACTTCAAGGCCAAGCCCAAGGAGCGCGAGGCCTATCCGTTCACGGTGGCGCGCCACGGCAATCGCTGGTACCTCTCGGCCAAGGTGCCGGCCCAGTACGGCGGCAACTTCACTATCGCCGGGTTTGAACTGAACGATAAACAGGAACTGGTGATCTACAACCTCGATCTCGAGCAGATCCGCCAGGCGCTTGGGCAACAACTCAAGGGTGAGCCGTTCAGCACCGACGATGGTGACGGCGTACTGATCAACAGCAGCATGGACCAGGTGTTCGCCTACCTCGACGATCCGGCCAATTCCGACGTGTTCGTCGAGGCCGCGCGGTATCAACGACCGCACACCACTCAATCAGCGCAGTAGGCAACGGTTAACCAAGGGAGCAACCGGTGGACGATTACCAGCAGACGATACGCACCTTGTCTGATCGCATAGTGCTGGCGCAAACGCCGATCCGGGTCCTTGATGCGGTGAAGTGGGACGACAGCATCCGCAAGGGGTTCCTCAAGGCCAAGGGCAAGGAAATGCCGGCGGTGGACCGGGACTATTACCTCAATCGGCCACTGGCTTTCGATTCGAGCAAAGTCAAGCTGGAGTTCCAGAACATCGAGCGCGACATCACTCGCCAGCTCGGCCAGTTCAACCCGGTCGGGCAGATCATGCGGCGCATGTGCAAGGAGTACCGCATGGTGGTGCGGATGCTCGAGGCCCGTGGCACCGAGGACTTCGGGCTGATTTCCCAGGAGCTGTATGGCGCGGCCTCCGATGCGTTCCATGCCGGTGACCCGACCCTGGCCGATCTGGGCCTGATGATGTCCGACTACTTGAACAACATCGATGGCCGCGGCGACCTCAAGGACGAGCCGAAGATCCTCACCGCCAAAGAGGCGGTACACCTGCTGCAGACCCGCTTGAACAAGGTGTTCGGCGAGGCCGAGGAAACCATCCGGGTGTTCGAGTCAGACGGGATCGTCGCCGACGCGGCGGCTGGCGCCGACTACATCAAGATCCGCACCGATGCGATGTTCAACGAGCGTGACGTGCGAGCGCTGGAGGTGCATGAGGGTTTGGTGCACGTTGGCACCACGCTCAACGGGCTGAACCAGCCAATCTGCACCTTCCTGTCCAAGGGCCCGCCGTCTTCGACCGTGACTCAGGAAGGCCTGGCGATCCTGATGGAGATCATCACCTTCGCCTCCTACCCGAGCCGCCTGCGCAAGCTGACCAACCGAACCCGGGCGATCCATATGGTCGAGGAGGGCGCGGACTTCCTGCAGATTTTCGAGTTCTTCCGTGAGCAGGGCTTCGAAATGGCCGAGAGTTATGGCAATGCCAGCCGGGTATTCCGTGGATCGGTGCCAAACGGCCTGCCATTTACCAAAGACTTGTCCTATCTCAAGGGCTTTATCATGGTTTACAACTACATTCAGTTGGCCGTGCGCAAAGGCAAGCTTGAGCAGATCCCGTTGCTGTTTTGCGGCAAGACCACCCTGGAAGACATGCGAACCCTGCGCCAGTTGGTGGATGAAGGCCTGGTGGAGCCGCCCAAGTACCTGCCCGCGCAGTTCCGTGACATGAACGCGCTGTCGGCCTGGATGTGCTTCTCCAACTTCCTCAACCACCTGAGCCTGGACCGGATCGAAGCGGACTACTCGAATATTCTGTAACCCCGGGGTGGTACCACCCTGAACCCATCGCGAGGCTTCAAACGGATGAGAATCCTCGGCATCCTGTGCCTGTTCCTGACCCTCAATGGCTGCAGCTCACTGCTGTTCTACCCTGAGCCCGGCCTGCCGTTCACCCCGGATAAAGCCGGGCTGCAGTACCGCGACGTAAGCCTGACCACGGCCGACGGGGTCAAGCTGCACGCTTGGTGGCTGCCGGCAAAAGAGGGTGTCGCGGTCAAGGGCACAGTCCTGCATCTGCACGGCAACGGCGGCAACCTGGCGGCACACCTGGGGGGCAGTTGGTGGTTGCCCAAGCAGGGTTATCAAGTGCTGCTGCTGGACTATCGCGGGTATGGCCTGTCGGCAGGCGAGCCAGGTTTGCCGCAGGTCTATCAAGATATCGATGCGGCCTTCAAATGGCTGGACCAGGCGCCGCAGGTACAGGGCACGCCGCTGATTGTGCTCGGCCAGAGCCTGGGCGGCGCCATGGCGCTGCACTACCTGGCCGAACACCCGCAGCGCCAGGTTCAACTCAAGGCGTTGGTGCTCGACGGCGTGCCGGCCAGTTACCGCGAAGTGGGCCAGTTTGCCCTCAGTACTTCCTGGCTGACCTGGCCGTTCCAGGTGCCGTTGTCGTGGCTGGTGCCGGACGCTGACAGCGCAATCCGCGCCATGCCCCAAGTCAACGCTGTACCGAAATTGATCTACCACAGCATCGACGATCCCATCGTGCCTCTTTCCAACGGCATCCGACTGTATCAAGCTGCGCCCCCGCCAAAGGTGCTGCAATTGACCCGCGGTGGCCATGTGCAGACATTCGCCGACCCGGTCTGGCGAACCGTCATGCTGCGCTATCTGGACGATCCGCAGCACTTCAATGGTGTGCGCCGCCTGGGAGAGATCCCCAATTACCCGGCCCCCAGCCATTCACCCGATCAACCGCAAGAGAGCCCGCAATGAGTGAAGAACGTAACGCCATCCCGCTGATCATCACCGGTATCTGCAGCATCCTGGGCACGGTCGCTGCCCTGTGGTGGTACGGCTACCTGCACTTTGCCAAGCCGGAAGACGCCTTGCTGCTCAACGAGTTCACCATGCTCAAGACCGTACCGGGCGAAGATTACAAGGTCTCCCTGGAGCCGGCAGCCCAGGTCGCGCAGTGCATCGACGGCGTGCTGGTATTGTTCGACACCGAACAGAAAGGCCTGACCGGCGTGCTGATCAACGCCAAGAAAAAAGCCGTGCGCTGCATGGGCGAGGAAACCCCGCAGCAACTCGAACCCTGAGTCCCCACGGTCTGCAAAAAAGCCCCGCCTGATCATCTCAGGCGGGGCTTTTGCGTTACTGCGTTAAGCGCTTAGTTCGAACTGACTGCCGAGCGTGGGATCACCGGTTGGTTGTCGTTGGAAATGGTCACTTCCACCCGACGGTTCATCGCCCGGCCTGAGACGCTGCTGTTCTCGGCCACTGGGTACTCTTTGCCGTAACCCTGGGCAACCACGCGCGCTGGGTCGACGCCCATTTTCACCAGGGCCATGCGCACTGAGTTGGCGCGGCGCTCGGACAGGCTCTGGTTGTAATTGGCAGCGCCGGTGCTGTCGGTGTAGCCCTCGACAATCACCTTGCGGTCCGGATTCTCGGCGAGGAAATGCGCCAGTTTGTTGATGTTCACCAAGCCGCTGGATTTCAGTTCAGCCTTGTTGGTCGCAAACAGCACATCGCCAAAGGTCACCAGGGTTCCGCGATCGGTCTGCTTGGCGTTGAGGCTGTCCTGCAGTTGCTTGATCTGCGAGTCACGGGCATCAAGACGGGCCTGGGCCCGATGCGCCGAAGCATTTTTCAGGTCGGCTTCAGCGGTACGCAGGGCGATGGTCTGCTTGGCGACTTCAACACGTTGGTTGGTCAGGTACGCCAGTTGATCGACCTGTTCAGTCTTCTCGCGCTCCTGGAAGGCTTTGTCGGCCTTGTCCAGGTAGTCACTGGCTTCCTTGGTTTCCAGGGCCGCGACTTTGCTCGCTTGTGGATTGGCCTGCAGGGCCGAGTAGTTGGTCCGGGCCTGTTCCAGGTTGGCATTGGGTGGCGTCGAGCAAGCGGCCAGGGCAACGCTGGCGGCCAGGAGAGCTGGGATCATCAATTGCTTACGCATAGTGGTTCGTCCTTTCTATCGATTCGCGGGTGCACAGGGGCGTGAGGGCAGGGCTTATTGCGCGCTGCGCTGGCTTTCCTGGCGCAGTTCCTGAACGCCTTGCTGAGAGTCCTTGAGCGACTGTTCGGCTTTCATCGCCTGGGCTTTGCGTTCGGCGACGCGGGCATCCCACTCAGCCTGTTCGGCCAGCAGTCGAGCCTGGTCGTATTGCTTGTCGTGCATGGCCAGTTCGGCTTGTTTGAGCTTGTCCTGCGCCGATTTCATTTCCACGGCGGCAAACTCGGTGCCGCCGGCACTGACAGCGCTGTTGACCGCCGATTGGGTGACGGCGTATTGCTCGGTCGGCGGGTTGCCGGCGCATCCCGCCAGGACGAAGCTGCAACCGAGTGCCAGGGCGGCCAACTTGAGACCGCGCGGGAATGTGGACGTGGTTGTGGCGGTGCTGGTTTTCATGGTCTTCAACTCCATTGGATAACTCCTGAAAATCGTCAAATCCATCCTGGTCGTGGAGCCGTGAGAGCGATGAGACGAGGCCTGTGACAGCGGGTTGTGGTACGGCTGTTCCAGTGATGGTTACTGGGTGTGACCCGAGGCTTTTTTTCAAAGTTCAGAAAAGATGGCGTATCGCCCGAAAAAACCTCGAGGACTTTTGCGAGGCTCTAAACCGGGAACTTTTGCCCCGCGCAGGAGTATTCCCAAGCCACCAAGGGCTCGGGAATACGCGGTTTCAGGAGGGTCGAACGGGGTGCCGCCTAGTGTTTCTGCTTGCCGGCTGCAGCCGAAAGATCATGCAGATGTTGCCGTGACAGGGCGAGGAAACGCGGGGTAGGGCCGACGTCCTCGTAGAGCGGATCGCCCTCTTCGTCGGTGGCGATCACCTGCTGGCCCTTGATGTAGGGAAAACTTGCTTCGAGCTCTTCCAGGGCGGCGCCAATCAGTTCCCCGAGCAACTCTTCGGGGTGGCGCTTGGGGTACATTTCGCTGAGTGCCGCCAGGCGTGCAGCGGCTTCGACGTCCAGGTGAATGCTGTAGCCGGTCTTGGTCAAACGGCCTTTGGCGGTTTCTTCCCAATGCAGGGCCAGTTCACGAATTTTCATAATGACCTCAATAATCACCTGCTCGTGACAGGTTGTGATGAGTCTTCGGCGGTGGCCGGTAGCAAGCCTGGGTACGGCTTACTCATGAGACTAGCCGCAACCGCGAAGGTTTAAAGTCGATTCGTCGCCTGCTTGTAAGAACCGGCTGCGAGCGGCACTCTTGAGCCTCAAGGACTGCGCCTGATAGCTGACCGCCACTCGCTGGAGAACTGCTGATGACCGATATCGATGCACGCTTGCGCGAAGATGTTCACCTCTTGGGTGAGCTGTTGGGCAACACCATCCGCGCACAGTACGGGGATGGTTTTCTCGACAAGATCGAGCAGATTCGCAAGGGTGCCAAGGCTGACCGGCGTGGCTCCATGGACGCCGAACTGAGCGCCAGCCTCAACCAGCTGAGTGAGGACGAACTGCTGCCGGTAGCGCGGGCGTTCAACCAGTTCCTCAACCTGGCGAACATCGCCGAGCAGTACCAGTTGATCCATCGCCGCGAAGAGTCGCAGCCGGCGCCGTTCGAGGCGCGGGTCCTGCCGCAACTGCTGGCCCGGCTGCGGGCCGAGGGTCACAGTGGCGAATCACTGGCGCGGCAATTGGGCCGGCTGGAGATCGAGCTGGTGCTCACCGCGCACCCCACCGAAGTAGCGCGCCGGACCCTGATCCAGAAGTACGACGCAATTGCCGCGCAACTGGCCGCGCAGGACCATCGCGACCTCACCAGCGCCGAGCGCGAGCAGATCCACCAACGCTTGCAGCGCTTGATCGCCGAGGCCTGGCACACCGAAGAAATCCGCCGCACCCGACCCACCCCGGTCGACGAAGCCAAGTGGGGATTCGCGGTGATCGAACATTCGCTGTGGCAGGCAATTCCCAATTACCTGCGCAAGGCCGACCTGGCCCTGCAGACCGCCACCGGCCTGCGTTTGCCACTGGAAGCCGCGCCGATCCGCTTCGCCTCCTGGATGGGCGGCGACCGCGACGGCAATCCCAATGTGACGGCGGCGGTGACCCGTGAGGTGTTGCTGCTGGCACGCTGGATGGCGGCAGACTTGTACCTGCGTGACGTCGATCAACTGGCAGCCGACCTGTCGATGCAACAGGCCAGCGCGGCGCTGCAGGCCAAGGCCGGCGACAGTGCCGAGCCTTACCGGGCGGTGCTCAAGCAATTGCGCGAACGCCTGCGGGCGACCCGCAACTGGGCCCAGGTCTCGTTGACGGCGAATACCCCGGCCGGGGCCGATGTGCTGCACAACAACCGCGACCTGCTGGACCCGCTGGAGCTGTGCTACCAGTCGCTGCACGAATGTGGCATGGGCGTGATTGCCGATGGCCCGCTGCTCGACTGTGTGCGCCGGGCCGTGACTTTCGGCCTGTTCCTGGTGCGCCTGGACGTACGACAGGACTCCACCCGGCATTGCTCGGCGATGACCGAGATCACCGATTACCTCGGGCTGGGGCGGTATGAAGATTGGGACGAGGAGGCGCGCATCGCGTTCCTCATGACTGAGCTGCACAATCGCCGGCCGCTGCTGCCCAGCCACTTCAAGCCTTCGGCCGACACTGCAGAGGTCCTCGCGACTTGCCGCGAAGTCGCCGCCGCACCGGCGGCTTCGCTGGGCTCCTATGTGATCTCCATGGCCGGTGCCGCCTCCGACGTGCTCGCCGTGCAACTGCTGCTCAAGGAAGCCGGGGTGCTGCGGCCGATGCGCGTGGTGCCGCTGTTCGAAACCCTGGCGGACCTGGACAACGCCGGGCCGGTGATCGAAAAGCTGTTGCTGCTGCCCGGCTATCGCGCGCGCTTGCAAGGCCCCCAGGAAGTGATGATCGGCTACTCCGACTCGGCCAAGGACGCCGGCACCACCGCGGCGGCCTGGGCGCAATACCGGGCGCAGGAGCGGCTGGTGGATATTTGCCGTGAGCAGCAAGTCGAACTGCTGCTGTTCCATGGTCGCGGTGGGACCGTGGGCCGTGGCGGTGGTCCGGCGCATGCGGCGATTCTGTCGCAGCCGCCGGGTTCGGTGGCTGGGCGTTTCCGTACCACCGAGCAGGGCGAGATGATTCGCTTCAAGTTCGGCTTGCCGGACATCGCCGAGCAGAACCTGAACCTCTATCTGGCCGCTGTGCTGGAGGCGACATTGCTCCCGCCACCGCCGCCGGAACCCGCGTGGCGGGGCTTGATGGATGAACTGGCCGCCGATGGCGTGAGCGCTTATCGCGCGGTGGTAAGGGAGAATCCGCAGTTCGTCGAATACTTCCGCCAATCCACCCCCGAGCAGGAGCTGGGGCGGTTGCCGCTGGGCAGTCGCCCGGCCAAGCGCCGGGCCGGAGGCATTGAAAGCCTGCGGGCGATCCCGTGGATCTTCGGCTGGACCCAGACCCGCCTGATGCTACCGGCCTGGCTGGGTTGGGAAGCGGCGCTGAGCAAGGCGCTGGCCCGAGGCGAGGGTGAACTGCTGGCGCAGATGCGCGAGCAATGGCCGTTCTTCCGCACCCGGATCGACATGTTGGAAATGGTCCTGGCCAAGGCCGACGCGGACATCGCAAGGTCCTACGACGAGCGTCTGGTGGAGGCCGATTTGCTGCCTTTGGGGGCGCATTTACGCGACCTATTGTCGCAGGCCTGCGCCGTGGTCCTGGGCCTGACTGGCCAGTCGCAGTTGCTTGCCCATAGCCCTGACACTCTGGAATTCATTCGCCTGCGCAACACCTACCTCGATCCGCTGCATCTATTGCAGGCCGAGCTGCTGGCCCGCTCGCGACAGCAGGACGTGGCGCAGGGCAGCCCGGTGGAACAGGCGTTGCTGGTGTCTGTAGCGGGGATTGCCGCCGGTTTGCGCAACACCGGCTAAGGGCCGATGGGCAACCTCGGCAGTCCGTTCTGCCTCGCCAACCGGCAGGTGAGGAGGGCTGCCGGGGCCTGGCAGGCGACACTTTGTTATGGGGTTGCGACTTGGAATACCTCGTCGCAACGGCAGGACCAGCGCGGGTTCCTCCGACTTTCGGCGGCTTGTGTGGGCCGTGCCTGCTGTGTATCTTGATCAGCCTTTGGCCGTTTGGGCGGCCCACGACCCTATTCTGAGATTGGCCCCAAGCGGCGAATCCGATCGTTTATAAATAAGAAATTGAGGAGCACATCGATGCGCGTCATTCTGCTGGGAGCTCCCGGGGCCGGTAAAGGTACTCAGGCTAAGTTCATCACCGAAAAATTCTCCATTCCGCAGATCTCCACCGGCGACATGCTGCGTGCGGCGGTCAAGGCTGGCACCGAGCTGGGCATCAAGGCCAAGGGCATCATGGATGCCGGTGGCCTGGTCTCCGACGACCTGATCATCGCCTTGGTCAAGGACCGTATCGCGCAGCCAGATTGCGCCAACGGTTTCCTGTTCGACGGTTTCCCGCGCACCATCCCGCAGGCTGAAGCACTGGTCAGCGAAGGCGTCGAGCTGGATCACGTGGTGGAAATCGCCGTCGACGACGAAGAAATCGTCCAGCGTATCGCCGGTCGTCGTGTCCACGAAGCCAGCGGCCGCGTTTACCACACCGTCTACAACCCGCCAAAACTGGCTGGCAAGGACGACATCACTGGCGAAGAGCTGGTGCAGCGCAAAGACGATACCGAAGAAACCGTGCGTCATCGCCTGTCGGTCTACCACGACCAGACCAAGCCTTTGGTGGCGTTCTACCAGAATCTCGCGGCTGCCCAGGGCAAGCCGAAGTACAGCCACATTGCAGGCGTTGGTTCGGTTGAAGCCATCACCGGCAAGGTGCTTGAAGCACTGAGCTGATAAAGCTCACTGGCTTTACGTTCAACGGCCCGCTTGCGGGCCGTTGTTGTTTATACTGACGGACTTTTTTCTACCACGTTGACGGAAACATCGATGAGTACCTTGCTGGCCCTGGACACCGCGACTGAAGCTTGCTCCGTTGCCTTGCTGCATAACGGCAAGGTAACCAGCCATTACGAGGTGATCCCGCGGCTGCATGCGCAGAAGCTGCTGCCGATGATCCAGCAATTGCTGGCCGAGGCCGGCACCACCTTGCAAGCGGTCGATGCGATTGCCTTTGGCCGTGGGCCAGGGGCGTTTACCGGCGTACGGATTGCCATCGGCGTGGTCCAGGGCCTGGCGTTTGCCCTGGACCGCCCGGTGTTGCCGGTGTCCAACCTGGCGGTGCTGGCGCAGCGCGCGTTGCGCGAGCACGGCGCGACCCAGGTGGCGGCCGCCATCGATGCCCGCATGGATGAAGTCTATTGGGGTTGCTACCGCGAAACCGCCGGTGAAATGCGCCTGGTCGGCGCCGAGGCGGTGCTGCCACCGGAAGTCGCGGCTCTGCCTGCTGATGCGGCGGGCGACTGGTTTGGTGCCGGCACCGGTTGGGGTTATGCCGAGCGCATCGCCGTCAGCCTGAGTGGCCAGGACGCCGGCATGCTGCCCCACGCCCAGGACTTGCTGAGCCTGGCGCAGTTCGCCTGGGAGCGTGGTGAAGCGATTGTCGCCGACAACGCCCAGCCGGTTTACCTGCGCGACAAAGTGGCGACGCCCAAGGCCCGCTAAGCCCTCGTCAGGGTCAGTACGTGACGTCAATCGTCAGTTTTCAGCCCGGGCTTTTAAACCTTTTGCCTTTTATGTGTTCTAGTTATCACTTGGCAATTTGCGCGTCGCAGTAAGTGCCGCTAAATTGCCATCATTGATAACGAGTTTATCTCTATGCGCGTAGACGGTTTTTCCTCGCAGTCCTATCCCATCCCCCGCAAGCCTCGCAAGGGCAGTGCGACGGTGGACGACTCCGTCCTGGACCACGACGACGAACCGCAAGTGCCCTCTGAAGAGCAACTGGCCGCCCGCGCCGCCCAGCGCCAGAGCAATCTGCCCGCGCGCCCGCAAGACCTGCTCTACCACCGTGCGATGAGCCGGCATGTCTCCCTGGCCCTGGCCAGTTACCTGAGTACCGCCGCTTTCGTCGATTGGGACATGGAAGTGCTGGGTCTCGACCTGCACATCTGATGTCGCTGCCGTATTTCCTCGGATGCCCATCCTGGAGCGAAAACGCATGGCGCCAGTATCTGTATCCGCAAGACGCCCGTCCCAACCAATTCCTGGAGTTGTACTCGCAGGTGTTCAACGCTGTTGAAGGCAACACCACCTTCTATGCGCGCCCAGCACCGGCGACGGTGGAGCGCTGGGCGCAAACCATGCCCAGGCACTTTCGTTTTACCGCCAAGTTCCCCAGCGATATCAGCCACGGCGGTGACCTGCGTGAGCAACTGACGGCTGCAGAGTCTTTCGTGCAATTGCTCAGCCCGCTGGGTGAGCGGGTGGCGCCGTTCTGGCTGCAGCTGTCGAAGGCCTTCACCCCGCAACGCTTGCCGGAACTCGCCGGGTTTATCGACGGTTTGCAGCGGCCCCTGGCGGTGGAGGTGCGGCATCGGGATTTTTTTGCCAAGGGCGATGCCGAGCGCCAGCTCAATCGCCTGTTGCTTGCGCGTGGCGTTGAGCGGATCTGCCTGGATCCGCGAGCGCTGTTCAGTTGCACCTCGAGTGACCCTGGGGTCCTGCATGCGCAGTCGAAGAAACCTAACGTGCCGACTCGCCCGGCAGCGTTCACCCAGTGCCCGCAGGTGCGCTTCATCGGTCATCCGCTGCTGCTGGCCAATGATCCGTTCCTGACGCCCTGGGTCGAGAAAATCGCCCAGTGGATCGAAGAGGGACGCACGCCGTACATCTTCCTGCACACTGCCGACAACCTGCAGGCAGCCGCGTTGGCACAGCACTTTCATGCTCGGTTGATGACGCGTTTGCCTGGCTTGCCGGCGCTGCCTGAGCTATACAGAGAACCCGCCGCCGAGCAGCTCGGTTTGCTCTGACGACGGGCCACCCCCCCGCGACAGGAGCGAGCCAATGGCCACGCAAATCTTCAAAGCCCAAGCGTTCAAAGCCTTGCATGAAGGTCCCGGGACCTTTGTGATTCCCAATCCCTGGGATGCCGGTTCGGCCAGGATGCTCGCCAGCCTGGGTTACCAGGCGCTGGCAACCACCAGTGCCGGCTACGCGTTTTCCATGGCTCGCCCCGACGGCGCACTGAAACTTGAGGACACCCTGGCCAACGTCCGGGCGATTGTCGCGGCCAGCGACCTGCCGGTCGCCGTCGACCTGGAAAACGGCTTTGCCGATGATCCCACGCAGTGCGCCGAAAGCCTGCTGCTTGCCGCCAGCGCCGGGGCCGTCGGCGGCTCGATCGAAGACGCCACGGGCCGCGAAGACGCCCCCATCTACTGCTTCGAGCATGCCGTGGCGCGCATCGAGGCGGCGGTGGCGGCCGCGCGCAGCCTGCCATTTCCCTTCACCTTGACCGCGCGCGCGGAGAATTATCTGCACGGCAATCCAGACCTGGCCGATACCATCCGCCGCCTGCAAGCGTTCGCCGAGGCGGGCGCCGATGTGCTGTATGCCCCCGGCCTGCGTACGGCTGAAGAAGTGCTGGCGGTCGTGCGGGCGGTGGCGCCCAAACCGGTCAACGTGTTGATGTCCGGGGGGCTCAAGCTTAACGTGGCGCAACTCAACGAGATGGGGGTCAAGCGTATCAGCGTCGGTTCGGCCATGGCCTTGGCGGCCTATGGCGAGTTCTTCCGCGCCGCCCGGGAGATTCAGGAACACGGCACCTTTGGCTTCACCGAGCGCTCGATGCCGTATGCGCAGGCCAATCAACTGTTCAAAGGCTGACTGACGGGGCGTGATGGTGAAGTGGCTGAAAGTCCTGGTGCTGCTGTTATTGCTGGTGGGGGCTGGGTTGTTCGGTGTGTGGCGGGGCTGGTTGCCTGTGTCCTCGGCGTGGAATCCCTGGGCGCCGCTGGAGGTGCAGGCGGCGCCGAACCTGCTGACGCGCTACAAGCTGATGCGCCTGCGTGATAACCCGGCACTCTGTGACCAGGTACTCGCTACCTCCGGCCTGAAGTTCAGCCGCCAGGCGGACAGCCCGACCGATGCCACCTGCCCGTTGCACAACACCTTGCGGGTGTCAGGTGGCGAGGTGGCGCTGAGCAGCAGCTTTCTCGCCAGTTGTCCCCTGGCTGTGGCCTTCGCCCTGTTTCAGCGCCACGCGCTGCAGCCAGCGGCTCAGGCGGTCTACGGCCAGGCGGTGGCGCGGGTCGATCACCTGGGCAGCTTTGCCTGTCGCAATATGTACAACCGGGATAAAGCTGCACGCAGCCAGCACGCCACGGCCAATGCCCTGGACATTGCCGGTTTTCGCCTGGCCGATGGGCGCACAGTCAACGTGCTGCGGGACTGGCCACAGGACAACGCCGACGCGCGGTTTTTGCGCCAGGTGCGCGATGGCGCCTGTGAGGTGTTCAACGTGGTGCTGAGCCCGGACTACAACGCCGCTCATCGCAATCATTTTCACCTGGATACGGGGCCCTGGTGGGTCTGTCGCTGAGAGTCAGGCGGCGATGCGCAGATTGTGCAGGACGATCGGCCGCGCCCAGCGGGTGTCGAAGTCCAGTTGTTTCTGTTGTTCGACCTGTTCTTCCGGCGGATAGGGCGGCGCAGGCGGCGGCAGCAGTTGCAGTTCGAACTCGGCGATCGGCAGGAACAGCGCCCGCGGTTGCGGAGCCGGGCCTGGGGGTGGCAGGGGTTGGCCGGCCGTGAGCACCAGCGGACGCAGCCACTCGTGGTCGAAGTCCTGTTGCGCTTGCTGGGCGACGATCTCATCAGCCGGGAAGGGCGGGGCTGGCGGGTCCAGCAGTTGCATCTCGAATTCGGCGATCGGCAGGAACAACGGTTCGGGCGGGCGGATCTCGGTATCGACGATGTTGCACGCACGCTGGCTGACGATCTCGCTCAGCAACTCGGAGCCGCCAGCGGGCTCAACCGAGCTATCGATGGCAACGGGCGTGTAGTCACCTGCCGCCGGTACCCGGTCACCCAACTGATCGGCCAGGGCCTGGGCAAAAAAATCCTGCCACAGGTGACTGACGCCGCTCAGTGTTTGGGTGTTGTGCCGGCTGTATTCGCGGTAAGGCGAAATAAACCCGGCGGGTACGTGTTGAATGTCTGACATTTTTCTCGGTCGACGCTCAGCTCTGGCAAAATGCTCGATAGTTTGGTTATCGGCCGTTTTTGCCGATCATTAATTTTTTGAGTGTGTTTTCTGATGAGTGAGCAACCTGCGGCCAGCCGCATCAAAGTCCAGGCCCTGGCGGATGGCTTTCAGGCGCAAGCCATGCATTGGGCCGAGCGCCTGGGCCTGCCGCTGCAACTGGACGATGCCGAGTTCGCCCTGCAAGTGGGTGAACAGGGTTTGCAGTTGCAGCAACTCGGGGCGGATGCGCCCGGTCCGGTGCGGGTGGATTTCGTCGAGGGTGGCGCGGCCCATCGCCGGTTGTACGGTGGCGGCAGCGGGCAGATGATCGCCAAGGCGGTAGGCGTCGCCCAGGGCGTGCGCCCCAGGGTGCTGGATGCCACGGCGGGACTGGGCAAGGACGGTTTTGTGTTGGCCAGCCTGGGCTGTGAAATCAGCCTGATCGAACGCCAGCCGTTGATTGGCGCCTTGCTCGAGGATGGTCTGGCGCGGGCGGCAGAGGATTTCGAGGTAGCGCCGATTGTCGCGCGGATGCGCTTGCTCAAGGGCAACTCAATCGAGCTGATGCGCAACTGGGAAGGCGAACCGCCGCAGGTGATCTACCTCGACCCGATGTTCCCGCACCGTGAGAAAACCGCACTGGTGAAAAAGGAAATGCGTCTGTTTCGCCCGTTAGTGGGGGACGACGCGGATGCCCCGGCCCTGCTGGAAGCTGCCCTGGCCCTGGCCAGCCACCGAGTCGTGGTCAAGCGCCCACGCAAGGCCCCGTGCATTGCCGGGCCCAAGCCGAGTCATGCGTTGGATGGCAAGTCCAGCCGGTATGACATCTATCCGAAAAAAGCGCTTAAGTCCTAAGCTGCAAGCTGCAAGCTACGAGCTACAAGCTACAAGCTACAAGCTACAAGCTAAAAGCTAAAAGCTAAAAGCTAAAAGCTAAAAGCTACCTGGCTTGCAGCTTGCAGCTTGCAGCTCGCAGCTCGCAGCTACTTAGGGCCTATAGGCCCGCATAAACAACCCCACCACTTCCTGCACATGGGCTTCGGCCGCCTCGCCGATGGGCGGCTCACCGCAGCCATAGAGCAGGCGGAAATTCCCCGCGCCCTTGAGCAGGCAAAAGAAGTGCTCGGCGGCATTGCGCGGCTTGTCGATGCGCAAGGCCCCCAGTTGGTCGATCTTGCCGAGCAAGCGTTCCATACCGTTGAGCATTCGTTGCGGGCCGGCGTCGAAGAAGATCAGCGAGAGCTTCGGGTCCTGGCTGCCCAGGGCCATGATCAGGCGGTGCAGGTTGACCGACTCATCGCTGTTGATCAGTTGATGAAAGCCCCGGGCAATGTTCAGCAACACATTTTCTACCGGCATGCCTTCGGGCAATTCGAAGAACAGGGTAGGCAATTGTTCTTCGCACTTGGCCATGACCGCGGCACTGAACAGCGTCTCCTTGTCATTGAAGTGGCTGTAGACGGTCAGTTTTGATACGCCGGCCTCAGCCGCCACCGCGTCCATGCTGGTGCTCGCATAACCGTTGCTCAGGAACAGGCGCTTGGCTGCCTCGAGGATCGCTTCGCGCTTGGCGAGATCTTTGGGGCGGCCGGGGCCGTTGGAAGGAGAAAGATTGTCGGACATTTTTCGCTTTTAATACTGGACTGGTGAGTTTGCTATTAATAACATACTGCCCAGTATAATTATTCCTCGCACCATTAGCGAAAGGTCGTTCACCATGTTCCGCTATGCCTTGCCCCTCGCGTTGCCAGTCAGCCTGGCGCTGTTATTAACGGCATGCGGTCACGAAGAGCCGGTGCAGGCCACCGTGCGCCCGGCCATGGTGGTCCAGCCAGAGCCTTCGGCGCAGGCGCTGGACAGCTACCCCGGTGAAGTCCGAGCGCGTTATGAGCCGGACCTGGCATTTCGCATCGGTGGCAAAGTCAGCCGACGACTGGTAGATGAAGGGCAGCGGGTCAAGGCCAACCAGGCACTGGCCGAACTCGACCCCGAGGACGTGCGCCTGCAACTGGACGCGAGCCGGGCTCAGGTCGCGGCGGCAGCGGCCAACCTCAACCTGGTACGCGCCGAACGCGATCGGTACAAGACCCTGATGGAGCGGCAGATGGTCAGCCGCTCGCAGTACGACAATGCCGAGAACCTCTACCGCGCGGGTGAAGCACGCCTCAAGCAAATCAAGGCGGAGTTCGATGTGGCCAGCAATCAGGCCAGCTACGCGGTATTGCGCGCGCCCCAGGATGGGGTGGTGGCCAAGCGCGCAGTGGAAGTCGGGCAAGTGGTGGGTGCCGGGCAAACGGTCTTTACCCTGGCAACCGACGGCGAGCGTGAGGTGCTGATCAGCCTGCCGGAGCAGCATTTCGGCCGGTTCAAGGTCGGCCAGCCGGTCACGGTCGAACTCTGGACCCAACAGGGCCAGCGTTTCGCCGGGACGATTCGTGAGCTGTCGCCCGCCGCCGATCCCAAGTCGCGGACCTTCGCGGCGCGTATCACCTTTACCGCCGGCAAGGTCCCGGCCGAACTTGGGCAAAGCGCCCGGGTGTTCATTCAGAGCGCCGATGCGGTCGCGCTCACCGTGCCGTTGTCGGCGCTCACGGCTGAGAACGGTGCTACTTACGTGTGGGTCGTGGGCGCCAACAACACGCTGAAAAAAGTCCCGGTGCGGGTCGGCGCGTTCGGTGAAAAAACCGTGCCAGTGCTCGAGGGCTTGAACCCCGACGACTGGGTCGTGGCGGCCGGTGTGCATGTGCTCCTCGACGGCCAGCAGGTGCGGCCGGTGGATCGCTCCAACCGCGTGGTCAATCTGGCGGGCAAGGAGTAATACCCAATGGGTTTCAATCTTTCCGCATGGGCGTTGCGCAATCGCCAGATCGTACTGTTCCTGATGATTCTGCTGGCCGTCGTTGGCACCCTGTCCTACACCAAGTTGGGGCAGAGCGAGGACCCGCCGTTCACGTTCAAGGCCATGGTGATCAAGACCAATTGGCCCGGGGCAACCGCCCAGGAGGTCTCGCGCCAGGTCACCGAACGCATCGAAAAGAAGCTGATGGAAACCGGCGAGTACGAGCGCATTGTCTCGTTTTCGCGCCCCGGCGAATCCCAGGTGACGTTCATTGCCCGCGACTCGATGCACTCGCAGCAGATTCCCGAGCTGTGGTACCAGGTGCGCAAGAAGGTCAGCGACATTCGCCAGACCTTGCCTCCAGGAATCCAGGGACCCTTCTTCAACGATGAATTCGGCACCACCTTCGGCAACATCTATGCGTTGACCGGCGAGGGGTTTGATTACGCGGTGCTCAAGGATTATGCCGACCGGATCCAGATCCAGCTGCAGCGGGTCAAGGATGTCGGCAAGGT
The DNA here is from genome assembly GCF_044743405.1 of Pseudomonas sp. NPDC087626. Lineage (NCBI taxonomy): Bacteria > Pseudomonadati > Pseudomonadota > Gammaproteobacteria > Pseudomonadales > Pseudomonadaceae > Pseudomonas > Pseudomonas sp. NPDC087626. The sequence goes on along the minus strand of NZ_JBIUWJ010000029.1, from coordinate 24,753 downwards.
CGAGTTGCTCGGGCTGCAGGACGAGAAGATCTGGATCGAGCTGTCCAACGTCAAGCTCGCCACCCTGGGCTTGCCCCTGGCCGCTGTGCAGCAGGCGCTGGAGGAGCAGAACGCGCTGTCCAATGCCGGCTTCTTTGAAACCGGCAGCGAGCGCCTGCAACTGCGGGTCACGGGCAACTTCGAGACGGTGGAGCAGATCCAGCGGTTTCCAATCCGGGTCGGCGACCGGACGTTGCGGATTGCCGACGTGGCCGATGTGCGTCGCGGTTTCAACGATCCACCGGCGCCGCGCATGCGCTTCATGGGCGAAGATGCGATCGGCCTGGCAGTGGCGATGAAGGACGGCGGCGACATCCTGGTACTGGGCAAGGCCCTGGAACTGGAGTTCGAGCGCATCCAGAACAACTTGCCGGCCGGCATGCAGCTGCGCAAGGTTTCGGATCAGCCGGCGGCGGTGAAAACCAGTGTCGGTGAGTTCGTGCAAGTGTTGGCCGAAGCGCTGGCGATTGTCCTGCTGGTGAGTTTTTTCTCGCTCGGCGTGCGCACCGGCATGGTGGTTGCCCTGGCTATCCCCCTGGTGCTGGCGATGACCTTTGCCTGCATGTATTACCTGGGCATCGGCCTGCACAAGATTTCCCTGGGGGCGCTGGTGCTGGCCCTGGGGCTGCTGGTGGACGACGCGATCATTGCCGTGGAAATGATGGCGATCAAAATGGAGCAGGGCTACGACCGCTTCAAGGCCGCCAGCTATGCCTGGACCAGTACCGCCTTCCCAATGCTCACCGGCACCTTGATCACTGCCGCCGGCTTCCTGCCGATTGCCACGGCGCAATCGGGTACCGGCGAATACACCCGCTCGATCTTCCAGGTGGTGACCATCGCGTTGCTGGCGTCCTGGGTGGCGGCGGTGGTGTTCGTGCCGTACCTGGGCGAAAAGCTGCTGCCGGACCTGGCGAAGATTCACGCCGCCAAGCACGGTGCTGGTCAGCCCGATCCTTACGGCACGCCGTTCTATCAACGGGTCCGACGGTTGGTGGAGTGGTGCGTGCGCCGGCGTAAAACGGTGATCGCACTGACCGTCGTGCTGTTCGTGGCCTCGGTGGTGCTGTTCCGGTTTGTCCCGCAGCAGTTCTTTCCAGCCTCCGGCCGCCTGGAGTTGATGGTCGACCTGAAGCTGGCCGAAGGTGCCTCGCTGAGCAATACCACCGCTGAGGTCAAGCGCCTGGAGGCATTGGTCAAGGAACACGCCGGCATCGAAAACTACGTGGCCTACATCGGCACCGGTTCGCCGCGTTTCTACCTGCCACTGGACCAGCAATTGCCGGCGGCGAGCTTTGCCCAGTTCGTGGTGCTGGCCAATACCATCGAGGAGCGGGAGAACCTGCGGACCTGGCTGATCGAAACCCTCAACGAGCAGTTCCCGGCATTGCGCTCACGGGTGACGCGCCTGGAAAACGGCCCGCCGGTGGGTTACCCGGTGCAGTTCCGGGTGACCGGCGAGCACATCGAGGAGGTGCGTGCCCTGGCCCGCAAAGTGGCGGCCAAGGTGCGTGAGAACCCCCATGTGGTCAATGTGCACCTGGACTGGGAAGAGCCGAGCAAGGTGGTGTACCTCAATGTCGATCAGGACCGGGCCCGGGCACTGGGCGTGAGTACGGCCAACCTGTCGAAGTTTTTGCAAAGCTCGCTGACCGGTTCCAGCGTCAGCCAGTACCGCGAAGACAACGAGTTGATCGAAATCCTCTTGCGCGGCACCTTGCACGAACGCAGCGAACTGTCGCTGCTGTCGAGCCTGGCGGTGCCGACCGATAACGGCAAGAGCGTGGCGCTGTCCCAGGTCGCGACCCTGGAATACGGCTTTGAGGAGGGCATCATCTGGCACCGCGACCGCTTGCCCAACGTGACGGTGCGCGCCGATATCTACGGCAAGGAACAACCGGCCACCCTGGTCCAGCAGATCTTGCCGACCCTGGCGCCGATTCGCGCTGAACTGCCCGACGGCTACCTGCTGGATGTCGGCGGCACGGTGGAAGACTCGGCCCGCGGCCAGAACTCGGTGAAGGCCGGTGTGCCGCTGTTCATTGTGGTGGTGCTGACCTTGCTGATGCTGCAATTGCGCAGCTTCTCGCGCACCGCGATGGTGTTCCTGACGGCGCCGCTGGGGCTGATCGGTGTCACCTTGTTCCTGATCGTGTTTCGCCAGCCGTTCGGTTTTGTGGCGATGCTGGGCACCATCGCCTTGTCGGGGATGATCATGCGTAACTCGGTGATCCTGGTGGACCAGATCGAACAGGATATTCGGGCCGGTCTCAAGCCTTGGCAGGCGATCATCGAAGCCACGGTGCGACGCTTCCGGCCCATCGTGCTGACGGCGCTGGCGGCCGTGCTGGCGATGATCCCGCTGTCGCGCAGCGTGTTCTTCGGCCCGATGGCCGTGGCCATCATGGGCGGCCTGATCGTCGCCACGGCACTGACCCTATTGTTCCTGCCGGCACTGTATGCGGCGTGGTTCAGGGTGAAGAGAGAGTGAGGATTTGACTGGCAGTTGATCGGCGTTCCTTGTCTCAATATTTAAGAATGTTGAGACAAGGTCGTTGGTGTGTTGTACTTCTGTCTCAGTTTTATTATTTTTTGAGACAGAGATGATCAAGGGTCCGCCCACCGTAGATCCCGACGTTCTAGAAAAACTTGGGATCTCACCCTACAAAGAAAAGCTCGTGCAATATTTGGCCCTGCTCAAGCCACTGGATAGTCAGGGTCGTTATCTGCCATTCGATGAGCTGCGTTATCGCTGGCCGCCAGGCCTGGATACGACGCTGTGTTGGGCCTTGGTGAAAAAGGCGCGCATGGCCCAGTACAGCCAACTGCTGCCATTGGGGGAACCTAACCAATGGGCTCACTTCATCGTCACCCCGCTGGCGCAGAAAACCCTGTCGGTGGTCGACCGTCAGGCAACCACTGCCGCGCTGGAGTACATGACTCATCACATCGGTGAGACGGCGCATTTCGCCTACTTGCTCAATGACCTGATCGAAGACGAAGCCATCAGCAGTAGCCAGCTAGAAGGTGCTGCGACCACCACGCAGGTGGCCAAGGACATGCTCAAGCGCAATCGCCTGCCTCGTTCTGCGGATGAGCGGATGGTCATTGGCAACTACAAGATGATGACGTTTGCCTGGGAGAAACGTTATGAGCCGTTGAGCCTCGAACTCATCAGCCAGCTTCATCGCGTGGGGGTCGAAGGTATCGATGATGCGCAGTATTCGCCGGGGCTTTTTCGCAGCAATGATGACGTCGTGGTGCAGGACGGTGAGGGCAACACCGTCCATACCCCACCTCCGGCATCAGGCATCGGCGCTCGCCTCAGCGGTTTGGCACATTGGATCAACCAGTCGCAAAACGACCCGTTGCAGGCCGACTATGTGCACCCGATGATCAAGGCTATCGCCCTGCATTTTGCGATGGGTTATGAGCATCCATTCCGCGATGGCAATGGTCGGGTGGCGCGGGCGCTGTTTTACTGGTTCATGTTCAAGAATGATTTTTCCGCGTTTCGCTACATTGCTATCAGTATTCTGTTGCGCAATGCACCCGTGAAGTACGGTCGCTCCTACCTGGCTACCGAAAGTGATGGGCTGGACCTGACGTATTTCATCGACCATCAGTGCTCGGTCATATTGCGCGCAGTCACCGAGTTTTCGGCGGTGTATCGCAAGAGTCTGGACTATGCCCAAGGATTTGATCGTTGGCTTGAGGAGTCGGGACTGTTCAAGCAATTGACGGACAAGCAACGAACGGTATTTCAGGTAGCCAAGAGTGGCATGGCCAAAGAGTTCACCGCCGTCAATGTGAAGGAGAACCTGAACTGCTCTTACAACACCGCTGCCAGCACACTGAACGGTCTGGTCGAACTCAAGGTGTTCGAGAAGAAAAAGATGGGGCGCGAGTGGGTGTTCTTTCTGCGTGACGCATTGCACATCCAAGCAGACCGAAGCAGCCCGTAGCAGCTGTCGAGCCTGCGAGGCTGCGTTCGGCTGCGAAGCAGACGCCAAGGAGCCACATTAGCCCAGCGAGGACTTCGTCCTCGAACGCAGCCTCGCGGGCTCGGCAGCTGCTAGAGAGTTCCTTGGCGTACGGCGTCGACGCGCACTTGCAGCGGCTGGGGATCCTTGCCGTCCAGTTGCACGGCGTGATGTTCGGTGGTGATGAACAGCAGCTTGCCGTCGTTTTCGATCCGCGCGCTCACCGAGTAGCGGTGGCCAGGTTCAACTTGCAGGGGATCGTAGCCGAGGTGGAACTTCAGGGGGACCTGGCCTTGAACCGGACCTTTGTGTTCGTCGATCACCCGGGCCGGTGCATCGGCGAGGGACACGTCCTGCAGGCTGACACTCAAGGTCGCAGTCGGCGGCAAAGCGATGCGTTGCAGGTAGAAGACCTCCCCGTCCAGGGACGCCTTGGGCTCGGAGGAGGGTGTCTGGCAAGCGGTAAGCAGGGCTGCGGCGGCGAGCAGGGTGAGTTTTTTCATCACGGATCTCCGTAGCGAGGGCTCCAGTATCAGACTGGCGCCCTGATTCATTTAGACAGTCGGTGGCGTTTCAGGTTGATCGGCGGCGTCTTCACTGCGATGCAGCGCGACCTGGCGGATCGACAGGCGAATTTCCGCCGGTAATACACGTTTGGCCACGCCTTCGGCCAACTCCCCCAGCAACTCGTGATGGCTGAGCTTGCCGGCTTCGTCGCGCCGCAGCACGTCGAGGTCGAGCAGGGTCTGGATGAAGTGGCGGAACAGGCTCTTGTCGAAGAACTCGGGAGCGTTGAGGCCGTGCAGGATCGACAGGCGCTGGGCCATGACTGTGCACAGGTCCTCCAGTTCTTCGGCGCTGAGGGTGTTCTGGCCGCTGTTGAGCAGCAGCGAGATGGCCATGTAGAAACGCTGCAGGGTCTGGGCGATGCTCTTGGACAGCAGGGTCAGCAACACGAAATGTCGCGAGCTGGGGGCCGGCCGCAGGTACACATCGTTTTCCAGGCGCAGCAGGCCTTGCTCGACAAAGGCTTCCAGCCATTGGTCGATTACCGCGTCCAGTTCGTCCAGCGACCAGCGAATGAACAACTCCGATTGCAGGTACGGGTACAGCGCGCGGGTATAGCGCAGGATCTGTTCGCGGTTCATCCGCGAGGCGCTCTGGAAGAAGCTGGCGAGCAATGCCGGCAGGGCGAAGATGTGCAGCACGTTGTTGCGGTAGTAGGTCATCAGGACGGCGTTTTGCTCATCCAGATAGAGAATCTTGCCCAGTGCATCGCTTTGTTCGGACAGCAGGTCCATGTCCTTGACGTGTTCGATCAGCGCGCGGCCGTCGCCTTCGGGCAAGGTGGTGTGCGGCGAGTAAGGTACACGGCGCAGCAGCGCCAAATAGAGGTCGAGCACCCGCGCCATGGCCCGGTCGTCCAGCGCCAGGCGGCTGGTGGAGAGTAATGCCAGGGCCACCAGGTTGACCGGGTTGATCGCCGCCGCCTCGTTGAGGTGACGCGCTACACGCTCGCCCAGGCGGTTGGTGGTTTCGTTGAGCCAGGCGGGCTTGAACTGCGGGCCCAGGTCCTGGCTGCGCCAGTCCGGTTGCTCGCTGTCGAGAAACTCGGCCAGTTTGATCGGCTCGCCGAAGTTCACCGCGACCTGGCCGAAGCGCTGCTTGAGTGCGCCGATGACTTTGAAGATATCGAAGATCGACTCTTTCTTCTTGCTCGCACCGCGCAATTCACCCAGGTAGGTACGGCCTTCCAGCACCCGTTCGTAGCCGATATAGACCGGCACGAAGACGATGGGCATGCGCGACGAACGCAGGAAGCTGCGCAGGGTGATGGCCAGCATCCCGGTCTTGGGTTGCAGCATGCGCCCGGTGCGCGAGCGGCCGCCCTCGACGAAGTACTCCACCGGGAAGCCCTTGGTGAACAGGGTGTGCAGGTATTCGTTGAACACCGAGGTATAGAGCGGGTTGCCCTTGAAGGTGCGACGCATGAAAAACGCCCCGCCACGCCGCAGCAGACCACCGATCACCGGCATGTTGAGGTTGATCCCGGCGGCGATGTGCGGCGGGGTCAGGCCGTTGCGAAACAACAGGTAGGACAGCAGCAGGTAGTCGATATGGCTACGGTGGCACGGCACGTAGATTACTTCGTGACCCTGGGCGACCTTCTGCACACCCTCGATGTGGTTGACCTTGATGCCGTCGTAGATCTTGTTCCAGAACCAGCTCAGCACCACTTCCAGAAAGCGGATCGCGGTGTAGGTGTAGTCCGAGGCGATCTCGTTGCCGTACCGCAGGGCCTGGGCCTTGGCTTTTTCCGGCGAAATGTTCTCGCGCTCGGCTTCGTCGAGGATCGCCTGCTTGACCAGCGGCTGGTTGAGCAGGCCCTTGACCAGGTTGCGGCGGTGGGAAATGTCCGGGCCGATCACCGCGGCCTTGAGGTTGCGAAAATGCACCCGCAGGATGCGCTGGGCCATGCGCACGGTGCGTTCGTGGCCCTTGTTGTGGTCGATCAGTTCGCGCAAGTGAATCGGTGCGGAGAACTGCACCCGGGTCTTGCGTCCCAGGATCATGATACTCAGCAGGCGACGCAGGCGGCCGGTGACGGCCCAGCTGTCGGCGAACAGCAGCTTCCATGGGCTCGATTCGCTGTCTGGCGACTGGCCCCAGAACACGCTGACCGGAATGATCTGCGCGTCTTCGACGGCGTTCTGGCTCAGGGCGCTGACCAGGCGAGTCAGGGTCGGCGGTGCGCCGCGTTTGTCCTGGCGGCCGAGCCAATCCGGCTCCGGTGTCAGGTAGAAGAACGCGGCCGGCTCCAGCAGGCTGCCCACCGATACCGGCAGCACCGGACGCGGCAGACCGGCCTTGGTGCACTCGGTATCGAGCACGGCGAGGTCGGTCAGTGAGGGGTTTTGCAGGACGTAGAACACCGGGCGACTGCGGTCGAGGTTGAGGGTAAAGGACGACTGGTTGATCGTCTCCGAGCGGACCCAGAGGTACAACAGTCGGCGCAAGGTGCCAAACACTAGACGGCGGAGCGGGGAGCGGGTCATACGGCTTCTGCTTTGAGTTGGATAAACCGAGCAAGCGCTCGGGGCCGCTAGTGTGCCGTATTCGTCGAAAATCGGCAAAAAGGTGGCGAAGTATTGTTGAGTTGAGAGTTTTTGCGGCTGGCATATACTCGGCCAGCCGTTTGCCACTATCGACCCGGATGTTTACCGATCATCGAGTCCTGGCAAACGTACTACAGGCTTGTCCATGAACAAGCCGACTTAATAATAAAAATGGGAGTACTGATTGATGGCAACGCGCGAGACCGGCAACGTGAAGTGGTTCAACGACGCCAAGGGTTATGGCTTCATCCAGCGTGAGGGGGGAGCCGATGTGTTCGTGCACTACCGTGCGATCCGTGGCGAAGGCCACCGCTCGCTGGTCGAGGGCCAGCAGGTGGAATACGCCGTGGTGGACGGGCAGAAGGGGTTGCAGGCTGAGGATGTGGTAGGGCTGTAAGCTCAGGTCCTCAGTACACGCAAGACCAGTGTGGGAGCGGGCTTGCCCGCGAAAGCGGTTTGGCACTCACATCAATGCTGGATGTGCCATCGTCTTCGCGGGCAAGCCCGCTCCCACAGGTTGAGTAGATGTACCCAAAATTTGCGAACACCCAGAACCAATGTAGGAGCTAGCCTGCTAGCGATGGGGCCGGTCCATTCAACATCGATGGTGGCTGACATACCGCCATCGCGGGCAAGCCCACTCCCACAGGTGATTAAGCAGTTTTCCAGGTGATCTCTTCTTCACCGTCAGCGCTGATGCGCATCCAGCGATCAGCCGATTCCTCACCTTCTTCCTCGACCCAGGTCCCCGGCGCGCAGCGTACTTCGACGTTCAGCGCGGCAAACGCGGCGCGGGCGCAGGCGATGTCGTCGTCCCATGGGGTCTGGTCGCTTTCCAGGTACAGGCTGTTCCACTTGCCCACGGCTTTTGGCAGCCAGGTAACGGGCACGTTGCCGGCCTTGCACTTATAGGTCTGGCCTTTCTGCACCCAGTCGGTGCAAGGGCCCAGCGCAGCGCCGAGCCAGGCAGCGATGGCCTTGTAGTCGACGTCGGCGTCTTTGAGGTAAATCTCGATATCGGGTTGGCGCATGGATGTTCCTCACGGCAAGTTTCGAAAAATCCATTCGCGGATTTAGCCGGCCCACGCCATTGGCGGGGGCCAAAAGTTAAAGGGTTATTGCAGTACGAAGTAATCGTAGCGCATCGACACACTGACCTCGAACGGCTCGGCCTGTTCGATCACGGCCGCCCGGCGTTCGGCGCTGGCGCGCCAGCCGTGGGGGGTCATGGCCAACAGGTTGGCACGATCCTGGGGGTGTACCAGGTTCAGTTTGAAGTCCAGGGTCTCGCTGTGTTGCAGGGTCATGCCTTGCGGCACCAGCGCCAGGTGCTTGTCATCGGTGTACTCACGGACTTCGTCGTACAGGCGCTCACGCAATTCCATCAGGTGACCGCTGGTCGGGCCGACTTTCATCAGGCCGCCGCCAGGGCTGAGCAGGCGCTTGGCCTCCTGCCAGTCGAGCGGGCTGAAGACGCTGGCCAGGAACTGGCAGCTGGCGTCGGCCAACGGCACCCGGGCCATGCTGGCGATCAACCAGGTCAGCTGTGGATTGCGCTTGCAGGCGCGCTTCACCGCTTCGCGGGAGATATCCAGGGCATAGCCATCGGCGGTAGGCAGGGCTGCGGCGATCTGCGCGGTGTAGTAACCCTCGCCACAGCCGATATCCAGCCAGCGTTGGGGCGCGCGTTCGGCGGCCAGTTCAGCCAGGCGCTTGGCCACCGGGGCGTAATGCCCGGCGTTGAGGAAGTCGCGTCGGGCTTCGACCATGGCCTGGTTATCACCGGGGTCACGGCTGTTCTTGTGCTGTACCGGCAGCAAGTTCAGGTAGCCCTGGCGGGCGCGGTCGAAACGGTGCCCGGCCGGGCACGTCACACCGTTGTCGAGCGCGCTCAGCGGCGCGCTGCAGATAGGGCAGGCGAGCATCAGGCGAGCAACTTGATCAGGGTCTGGTAGTAGATTTCGGTCAGCACGTCGAGATCGCTGGCGAGGACCCGCTCGTTGACCTGGTGGATCGTCGCGTTGACCGGGCCGAGCTCGACCACCTGGGTGCCCATGGTGGCGATAAAACGCCCGTCCGACGTGCCGCCGCTGGTGGATGCGTGGGTGTCGCGACCGGTGATGTCCTTGATGCTCGAGGCAACGGCATCCAGCAAAGCGCCGGGCTCGGTGAGGAACGGCAGGCCGGACAGGGCCCAGTCGATGTGCCAGTCCAGGCCGTGCTTGTCGAGGATCACGGCGACCCGCTGTTGCAGGCCTTCAACGGTGGACTCAGTGGAGAAGCGGAAGTTGAACACCGCCACCAGGTCGCCGGGGATCACGTTGGTCGCGCCGGTGCCGGAATTGACGTTGGAAATCTGGAAGCTGGTCGGCGGGAAAAAGTCGTTGCCGTGATCCCAGTGCTCAGCGGCCAGTTCGGCCAGGGCCGGGGCGGCGAGGTGGATCGGGTTCTTCGCCAGGTGCGGATAGGCCACGTGACCTTGCACGCCGCGCACGGTCAGCTTGGCGCCCAGGGAGCCACGGCGACCGTTCTTGACCACGTCACCCACCAGGGTGGTGCTCGATGGCTCGCCAACGATGCACCAGTCCAGACGCTCCTGGCGCGCAGCCAGGCGCTCGACCACCGCCTTGGTGCCGTGGTGTGCCGGGCCTTCTTCGTCGCTGGTGATCAGGAAGGCAACCTTGCCCTTGTGGTTCGGGTAATCGGCGACAAACCGTTCGGCCGCCACGGTCATTGCCGCCAGGCTGCCCTTCATGTCGGCTGCGCCACGCCCGCAGAGCATGCCGTGTTCGTCGATCAACGCGTCGAACGGGTCGATCTGCCAGGCCGCCACCGGACCGGTTGGCACCACGTCGGTGTGACCGGCGAAGCACAGCACCGGACCTTCCTGCTGGCCGTGGGTGGCCCAGAAGTTATCCACATCTTCGATGCGCATCGGCTCCAGTAGAAAACCGGCATCGCCCAGACGCTGCATCATCTGCTTCTGGCAATCGGCATCGATCGGCGTCACCGATGGACGACGAATCAGGTCGATGGCGAGTTGGAGGGTCGGCGAAAGGTCGGCGTGGGCCGTCATGTAGGACTCCGGAAGATCTAAATGTGGGAGCGAGCTTGCTCGCGATAGCGCAACCAGCCTCAACATAGATGTTGAATGTGACGGACTCATCGCGAGCAAGCTCGCCCCCACAGTAATTGTGGTCAGGCTGTGGGCCAGGGCGCGCAAAATGGCGGATATCTTAAAGCAAAACGGCGACCATTGGCCGCCGTTTAGTGCATCGCTACAGATTTAGACCGCTGGTTGGGTTTGCACCTCGGCCGAAGGTTTTGGCAGCGACGACAGGAAGGCCATGATCAGCGCCGCCAGGTACGGCAGCGACTGCACCAGCAGCATGGTCACCCAGAAGCGCATGTCGTTGCTTGGCAAGCCTTGCACCAGGCAGATGCCCAGCGCCGCGCCCCACAACAGCAGCATGATGAACAGCTCTTCACGGGCCTCCGAGATGGCCACCCAGAAGCCGTGGTTGTCGGCATTTTTCGGTGTGCGGAAGAACGGAATGCTGCTGGTGAAGAAACCGTACAGCACCGCCTTGGCGATGGTGTGGGACAGCGCCAGGCCGGCCAGCGCCGCGCAGAATGCATCCTTGAGGTTGACCCCCACCGCACGACGGTAGAGGAAGATGATCTTGCCGACCTTGAAAACGAACAACGCCAGGGGCGGGATCGCGAAAATCAACAGCGGCGGGTCGACCCGGTGCGGCACGATGATCATCGCCGCCGACCACAACAGGGCGCCCACGGTGAAGAAGATGTTCATGCCGTCGGCCACCCACGGCAACCAGCCCGCGAGGAAGTGGTAGCGCTGGCCACGGGTCAGCTCGGTGTCCTTGCCGCGGATCAGGCTGGCGGTGTGGCGCTTGATGATCTGGATCGCGCCGTAGGCCCAGCGGAAACGCTGCTTCTTGAAGTCGATGAAGGTATCGGGCATCAGGCCCTTGCCGTAGCTGTCGTGGTAGTACGCCGCCGACAGGCCTTTCTCGAATACCCGCAAGCCCAGCTCGGCGTCTTCGCAGATGCACCAGTCGGCCCAGCCGAGCTCTTCGAGCACGGTACGGCGGGTCATGGTCATGGTGCCGTGCTGGATGATCGCATCGCGGTCGTTGCGCGTGACCATGCCGATATGGAAGAAGCCCTTGTATTCGGCGTAGCAGAGCTTCTTGAAGGTGCTTTCGTTCTGGTCGCGATAGTCCTGTGGCGACTGCACGATGGCGATTTTCGGATCGGCGAAGTGCGGCACCATGTGTTTGAGCCAGTTGGGGTGCACGCAGTAGTCGGAGTCGATCACCGCGATCACTTCGGCGTCCTTGGCGGTGTGCGGCAGCAGGTAATTCAGCGCGCCACCCTTGAAACCGGCCAGGGGCGCGACGTGGAAGAACTTGAAGCGCGGGCCAAGGGTTGCGCAGTAGTCGCGCACCGGTTCCCAGACCGCCGGGTCCTTGGTGTTGTTGTCGATGATCAGGACTTCAAAGTCCGGGTAATCGAGGTTGGCCAGGGCGTCGAGGGTCTGTTTGACCATTTCCGGCGGCTCGTTGTAGCAGGGCACGTGAATCGACACTTTGGGGCGGTAGTTCGAATCACCCAGGACCGGCAGGAACTCGCGCCGGCGCTTGTGAATCCACACCGCCTCGGCCAGTTCATGGGCCTCGGTGAGCAACACGATAAACACCCCCAGGGCACCGAGCGCGAGCAGGAAGCCCACCGTCAGGCTGAACCAGGTGCTGTATTGCTGGCTGTAGTCGTAGCCGATCCACACCAGCACCGAACCGCAAAGGAACGCGATGAAGGTCAGGAAGGTCCGGCCACGCTGGCGCAGGGCCGAGCCGTCGATCATCAACAGGGTCAGGGACAGCAGCGCCAGGACCACGGAGCCGATGGCGAGTACCCGCCATTGGGGGATCGCGACGACCGGGCCTTCAAAGTTGAACTTCTGCTGGCGCGCAGCGTTGAACACGCCCCAATAGGCGCCTACCGAGCCTTCATCGCTGGCTTTCCACGGCTGGTCAAAAGCTTCAATCACGAAGTAGTTGAAGCCCTGGCGGTTGAGCTTGTTGACCAGGGTGCGCAGGTAAATCGCCTGGTCAGCGGGAGTGGCATCGGCACCGCCGCGCATGCGACCGTTGCTCGGCCAACCCACTTCGGAGAGCAGCAGGGGTTTTTTCGGGAACATCTTCTTCAGGTCGCGGGCGCGGTCCAGGACGAACTGGCCTGCCTGGTCCACCGGGACGAACTCCCAGTAGGGCAGGACGTGGGCGGCGATCAGGTCGACGTGCTTGGCCAGCATCGGGTTTTCTTCCCAGACGTGCCATTGCTCGGAGGTGGTTACCGGGACTTTGACCGCGGCGCGCACTCGATCGAGGATCACGCTGAGCTGCTCGGCGGTGATTTCCTTGCGGAAAATCGCTTCGTTACCGACCACTACCCGCACCACGCTGCGCGAGGTGTTGGCAATCTCGATGGCGCGCAGGATTTCCCGTTCGTTGCGTTCCAGGTCCGGGCTGATCCAGATGCCGAGGGTCACGCGCAGGCCGAACTCTTCCGCCAGCTTGGGAATGTCACCCAGGGTGCCGTCGACGGAATAGGTGCGGATGTTATCGGTCAGCTTGCTCATGATTTCCAGGTCACGACGCATTTCTTCGTCGGACGGAAACTGGTTTTTCTGCGGGAACTGGCCTTGCTGGAACGGCGAGTAGGAAAAACCGGAGATCTGCTCTGGCCAGTTGGGGGTCGTGACCGGGCGGTTGATCAGCGCCCAGAAACCAGTGAACAGCGCGGCGATTGCCAGCACTACCACCAGGTTGAGTCCAAATTTACGCGATGACATGGCTATTTCGGGTTCCAAAAGGTGCGGAACGAGGGGGGTGGTCGGCTTACCGCCAAAGGGCGCGCATCCTACACTGGGCCTTCACTGACCGTATAGCAGACAGGGAAATGCCGGACATTGGGCAACCTACTTTCACATTAGTTCTTACACTTGTAGCCAGAAGGTGAAAACTTGTCGGCCCGTGGCCCTATAATGCGCGCCGGTTTTTAGGGTAGTGGTCATGAGTACAGAAGATCCGCGGTTTGCTGGCATCGCCCGCTTGTATGGCATTGAAGGCCTGGCCCGCTTGCGCGCGGCCCACGTGGCGATTGTCGGCGTCGGTGGCGTAGGTTCCTGGGCGGCGGAAGCCATAGCCCGTTGTGGGGTGGGTGAGATTTCCCTGTTCGACCTCGACGACGTCTGTGTGAGCAACGCCAATCGGCAATTGCACGCCCTGGACAGCACGGTGGGCAAACCCAAGGTCGAGGTCATGGCGGAGCGCCTGCGCGGGATCAATCCCGAGTGCACCGTGCACGCGGTGGCAGACTTCGTCACCCGCGAGACCATGGCCGAGTACATCACGCCGAATATCGACTGCGTGATCGATTGCATCGACAGCGTCAACGCCAAGGCCGCCCTGATCGCCTGGTGCAAGCGCCGCAAGATCCAGATCATTACCACTGGCGGCGCTGGCGGGCAGATTGACCCGACGCTGATCCAGGTCTGCGACCTGAACCGCACCTTCAATGATCCACTGGCCTCAAAAGTGCGTTCGACCCTGCGTCGCGACTACAACTTTTCCCGCACCGTGACCCGCCACTACAGCGTGCCGTGCGTGTTCTCCACGGAACAACTGCGCTACCCGAAACCCGATGGCAGCATCTGCCTGCAGAAGAGTTTTGTCGGCGACGGCGTCAAGCTCGACTGCGCCGGTGGCTTTGGCGCAGTGATGATGGTGACCGCGACCTTCGGCATGGTCGCGGCGACCAAGGCTGTGGACAAGATCGTCGCGGGAGTGCGACGGCCGGCGGACAAGGTCAAGCCTCAGGCTTAATGGTCGACTCTGATGGCCTTATCGCGAGCAGACGGAGCACCGGCCGGCTCTCTCCCGCAGTGGATCTGTGGCGAATACAAATCCCCTTGTGGGAGCGAGCCTGCTCGCGATGGCGATTAACCCGCCAACTCATTCATCCGCTGCAACACCGCGTTCAAGCCATTGCTGCGGGACGGTGAGAGCTGGCGGCTGAGGCCCAGTTGGTTGAACCAGTCTGGTAAGTCCACCTGTTGCAACTCTTGCGCGGACAAGCCATTGACCCGCGCCAGCAGCAATGCCACCAGCCCGCGAATCAACCGTGCATCGCTGCTCGCGGCAAACTGCCAGTGACCGTCGTGCAGTTCACCCACCAGCCACACCTGGCTTTCACAGCCGTGCACGCGGTTGGTTTCGGATTTGTCGGCTTCATTCAAGGGCGGCAGGCGGTCGCCCCATTGCATCAACAGGCGCGCCCTTTGTTCCCAGCCGGCGGCGGCCTGGAAGGTGTGCAGGGCGTTGACGGCCTCGGCGGGCAGGTTCATCGCAACAGCTCCAGGGCTTGGTCCAGGGCTTCGAAGAAGCGCTCAAGGTCTTCGGAGTCGTTGTACAGCGCCAGCGACACTCGAATGGCCCCGGCCAGCTCGAAGCTCTTGAGCAAAGGCATGGCGCAGTGATGACCGGCGCGCACGGCAATTCCCTGTTCTGTGAGCAGGTGGGCCAGGTCGGCGTTGTGCACGCCCTCGACGACAAAGCTGACCAGTGCCAGTTGGGGTTTGCCGAGTAGCCGGATGCCATTGCGCGCCTGCAGGCCCTTCAACAAGTACTCATGCAGCGCCGCTTCGTGGGCCGACACCGCGTCCTGATCCAGCCCTGCCAGGTAGTCGAGGGTTGCGCCCAGGCCGATCACGCTGGCAATCGGCGGGGTCCCGGCTTCAAAGCCCAGGGGCGCCGGGCGGAACCGTGCGTCGTGGTAGTTGGCGTCCAGCACCATCTCGCCGCCGAACTGCCAGGGGCGCAATTGCTCCAGGGCGGCGTTGCGGCCAAATACCACCCCCAGACCATCGGGCCCGTAGAGTTTGTGGCTGGAAAACACATAGAAGTCGCAGCCCAGCGCCTGCACGTCGTGCCGGCCATGAACCACGCCCTGGGCACCGTCGATCACGGTCAAGGCGTTGTGGGCCTGTGCCAGGGCCAGCAGGGGCGCCAGTGGCTGCCAGGCCCCCAGTACGTTGGACAATTGGCTGACTGCCAGCAACCGGGTGCGGGGCCCGATCAGTGCGCTGGCGGCCTGCAGGTCGATCACGCCGTCGACGTCCAGTGGCAGTACCACCAGTTTCAGCTCGCGACGTTTGGCCAGTTGTTGCCAGGGTAAAAGGTTGGCGTGGTGTTCCAGGGCGCTGATGACAATTTCATCGCCCGCTTGGAAAAGGTGTTCCAGGCCATAGGCCAGGAGGTTCAGCGCAGAGGTCGCGCCGTGGGTGAAGATGATTTGCCCGCTGGTTTGCGCATTGAGCCAATGCGCGACTTTGTTGCGGCTGTCTTCGAACGCTTGCGTGGCATGGGCGCCGGGCAGGTGTTGCGCCCGATGGACGTTGGCCGCGCCGTTGGCGTAGTAGTGCGCCAGCGCGTCGAGCAGGGCTTGGGGTTTCTGGGTGGTGGCGGCGTTGTCCAGATAGGTCTGGTCTTGCCGTTGCAGGGCGGCGATGGCCGGGAAATCGGCGCGCCAGGGTGAGAGGATCAACATGTTATCGGGCCCTGCAGGAGGTACGCCGAACCCCTGTAGGAGCGAGCATGCTCGCGAAAAACGCATGGATGATGCGGGCTGTCTGCTTTCCCGCGTTATCGTTGACGTCCATCGCGAGCATGCTCGCTCCTACACAGGTATTCGAGTGACGCTTAGTTGTGAGCGTGCAGCGCTTCGTTCAGTTCGATGGCCGACTTGTGGGTCTTGCATTCCACGGCGCCGGTCTGCGAATTGCGGCGGAACAGCAGGTCGGACTGACCGGCCAGCTCACGAGCCTTGACCACTTTGACCAGTTGGTTGTTTTCATCCAGCAGGGCCACTTTGGTCCCAGCGGTGACGTACAGGCCCGACTCGACAGTGTTGCGGTCGCCCAACGGAATGCCGATACCAGCGTTGGCGCCGATTAGGCAGCCTTCGCCGACCTTGATCACGATGTTGCCGCCGCCCGACAGGGTGCCCATGGTGGAGCAGCCGCCGCCCAGGTCCGAACCCTTGCCGACGAACACGCCGGCCGACACGCGGCCTTCGATCATGCCCGGGCCTTCGGTGCCGGCGTTGAAGTTGACGAAACCTTCGTGCATCACGGTGGTGCCTTCGCCCACGTAGGCACCCAGGCGGATCCGCGAGGCGTCAGCGATACGCACGCCAGCCGGCACTACGTAGTCGGTCATTTTCGGGAACTTGTCCACCGAGAACACTTCCAGCAACTCGCCACGCAGGCGCGCTTCGAGTTGATGTTCAGCCAGTTCGCCGAGGTCGATGGCGCCCTGGCTGGTCCAGGCTACGTTAGGCAACAGCGGGAAGATCCCGGCCAGGTTCAGGCCGTGCGGCTTGACCAGGCGGTGGGACAGCAGGTGCAGTTTGAGGTAGGCCTCAGGGGTGGAGCTCAGTTGTGCGTCTTCGGCCAGCAGGGTGGCGACCAGCGGCTTGTGGCTTTCCGCCAGGCGGGTCAGCAGGGCGGCCTGGGTGGCATCGATGGCTTTCACGGCTTCGGCCAGTTGCGCGGCCTGGGCGGTAGTGAACGCGATGGCCTGGTTGCCTTCGGTGTAGCCGAGGATCGGGGCAACGGCGGCGATCAATTCGGCCGACGGGTTGAGCAGGGGTTGGGCGTAAAACACTTCCAGCCATGTGCCTTGACGATTCTGGGTACCAACACCAAAGGCCACGCTGAACAGGGTAGTGGACATGCAATTACCTCTAACAAAATTGAACGGGCTGCCTTACTTGAGTGCGGCCGCGTAGATATCTGGCTTGAAGCCAATCAGGGTTCGGTCACCGAGATCGAGCACCGGGCGCTTGATCATCGAGGGTTGTGCGAGCATCAGTTCGATAGCTTTCGCCTGGTCGAGATCGGCTTTGCGTTCGTCGTCGAGTTTGCGAAAGGTCGTGCCTGCACGGTTGAGCACCACTTGCCAGCCGTGCTCGTTGCACCACTGGGTCAGGTGTTCACGGTCGATTCCGGCCGTCTTGTAATCGTGGAAATCAAAGCTGACAGCGTTTTCATCGAGCCAGGTGCGCGCCTTTTTCATGGTGTCGCAGGCTTTGATGCCGAAAAGGTGCAACGTTTTGCTTGAAGCGGTCAAGGAATTGCCCCCCTTTGGAGGTGCTGGAACTAAAAGGTGAAGGATTATGCCATGACCGAGGGGGTTCGGCGTCGGCGACGACGGCCATAAAACGATTGTGCGACAGGTTACCGGGTCAGGTGCGACCTTTGTGCAAAGGTCGAAGGCTAGCTTAAGCGTCTAATATGGCACTTCAACGGCAACTTGTTGCCTGATGTGTGCTGTTGCACGTCGACTGTCCGGGAACTGTTGTTTTATGCAAACCGCTTATACCGTCCTCATCCTGCTGATGCTGGTCAGTGTCTCGCGTCTGGTGGGCCGGGTGATTCCACTGCCGTTGCCGCTGGTGCAGATCGCCGCCGGGGCACTGCTCGCGTGGCCGACACTGGGGCTGCATGTGGCACTCGATCCCGAACTGTTCCTGTTTCTGTTCCTGCCGCCGCTGCTGTTCTCCGATGGCTGGCGCATGCCCAAGCGGGCGCTGTGGAAGTTGCGTGGACCGATCTTGACCCTGGCGGTGGGGCTGGTGTTGTTCACCGTGGTCGGGGCGGGGTACTTCATTCACTGGCTGGTGCCGAGCATTCCATTGCCGGTGGCCTTCGCGCTGGCAGCGGTGTTGTCGCCGACCGATGCCGTGGCAGTCTCGGCAATCTCCCAGAACCGCTTGCCTACGCCCTTGATGCACATGCTGCAGGGTGAGGCCCTGATGAATGATGCCTCGGGCCTGGTGACCTTCAAGTTTGCCCTGGCGGCCGCCATTACCGGAGCGTTCTCCCTGGCCAATGCCAGTCTGACCTTTGTCCTGGTGGCGATTGGCGGGCTGTTGGTGGGCGTGGCCCTGAGTTGGCTGGTCGGCCGTCTGCGGGCCTGGATGATCGCCCGTGGCTGGGACGACCCGGCGACCCACGTGGTGTTCATGTTACTACTGCCGTTTGCCGCCTATGTGCTGGCCGAGCGCCTGGGTGTCTCGGGCATTCTGTCGGCGGTGGCGGCGGGGATGATGCAGAGCTGGCTTGACCTGCTGCCGCGCCAGACCAGTACCCGGCTGCTCAATCGCAGTGTCTGGTCGCTGCTGGAGTTCGCCTTCAATGGCCTGATTTTCCTGCTATTGGGCCTGCAACTGCCGGACATCATCAAGGCCGTGGTCAGTCACGAAAGCACGCTGTGGCCGACCCTGTTTTATCGTTGCCTGGAAGTGCTGGCGATTTTCCTCGCTTTGCTGATGCTGCGCTTTATCTGGGTGCAGAGCATCTGGCGCTTATCGGTGCTGTTGCGGCGCTGGCGTGGCAAGGGCGAGCTGACCGAGGTGCCGACCGCTCGTTCCTGCTGGCTGTTGACGGTGGGTGGCGTGCGCGGGGCGGTGACGCTGGCGGGTGTGATGTCGGTGCCGATGCTGATGGGCGCCGAGGCATTTCCAGAACGCGACCTGCTGATCTTCATTGCTGCCGGGGTGATCCTGTTGTCCCTGGTGACGGCCTGCATCGCCTTGCCGCTGCTGTTGCGCGGCCTGCCGAAGAGTCCGGACGACAAGCGCCGGCAAGAGGTGCGCGACGCCTGGCGCAAGACCGCCGAGGCGGCGATTCATGCCTTGGAGGCCGAGGAGGCCAATCCGCAGGATGCCGCGCAGGCTGCACTGGCTGCCGAGCTCAAGGCGCGGATCATGTCCGAATACCGGCATCAACTGGAGGTGTTCAACGATTCCGCCGAAGCCCAGGCCCTGGCGTTTCAGATGGACTTGCTGGAGCGGCGCCTGCGCTTGAATGCGCTGCGGGCCCAGCGTCTGGAGTTGTACCGGCTCAGTCGTCATCACCAGATCGGTGATGACGTGCTGCGCGAGGTGCTGGCCGACCTCGATTTGAGCGAGGCCAACCTGGGGCCGGTGAAGTGACGCCGGCTTACGGGTGGCGCTGGATAAAGGCGCGAATCCGCTCGGCGGCTTCCACGCATTCGGCCAAGGGCGCAACCAGGGCCAGGCGTACGCGCCCGGCGCCCGGGTTGAAGCCGTCGACTTCGCGAGACAGATAAGAGCCCGGCACTACCGTCACGTGCTCCTCGACATACAGGTCGCGGCAGAAGGCGGCGTCGTCGCCGCCGACGTTCGGCCACAGGTAGAAGCTGCCGTCAGGGCGCTGGACGTCGAGCACCGGGCTGAGGATCGCCAGCACTGCGTCGAACTTCTCGCGGTACAGGGTGCGGTTGGCGCGCACGTGCTCTTCATCGTTCCAGGCGGCAACGCTGGCCAGTTGGGTTTGGACCGGCATGGCGCAGCCGTGGTAGGTGCGATACAGCAAGAAGCCCTTGAGGATCTCGGCATCTCCGGCCACGAAGCCCGAGCGCAGGCCCGGCAGGTTGGAGCGCTTGGACAGGCTGTGGAATACCACGCAGCGCTTGAAGTCCTGGCGGCCCAGTTCCACGCAGGCACTCAGCAGGCCAGGTGGTGGGGTTTGTTCGTCGAAGTACAGTTCGCTGTAGCACTCGTCGGCGGCAATCACGAAGTCGTATTCGTCAGCCAGGGCGATCAGCTTTTTCAGGGTGTCCACCGGGATCAATGCACCGGTCGGGTTGCCTGGCGAGCACAGGAACAGGATCTGGCAGCGTTTCCAGATGTCCGGCGAAACAGCGTCGAAATCCGGGTTGAAGCCGTTCTCGTCCAGGCACGGCAGGTAGTGCGGCTTGGCCCCGGCCAGGAACGCGGCGCCTTCGTAGATCTGGTAGAACGGGTTCGGGCTGACCACCAGCGCGTCATCGCCACGGTTGACCACGGTCTGGGTGAAAGCAAACAGTGCCTCACGGGTGCCATTGACCGGCAATACGTTGCGCGCCGGGTCGAGCCAACCGGCGGGTACGTTGAAGCGCCGCTCGCACCAGCCGGCGATGGCTTCACGCAGCTGCGGGATGCCGAGGGTAGTCGGGTATACCGCCATTTTTTCCAGATTGCTGGCCAGGGCTTCGGCGACGAAGCTTGGCGAGCGGTGTTTCGGCTCGCCGATGGACAGGGCGATCGGGCGCTTGTCAGGGTTGGGCGTGACAGCACCGAGCAGGGCGCGCAGCTTTTCGAACGGGTAGGGCTGGAGCTGGTTCAGGGCGTTGTTCATCGGTGAGTCTCGATGGCGTCATTAAATGAATGCAATCTGTGTAATGCAGCAGATCCAGCGTGGGAGCGGGCTTGCCCGCGATAGCGGTGGATCAGCCACTGTGGGTCTTGAATGTGCCGGCGCCATCGCGGGCAAGCCCGCTCCCACAGGGGGAAGCTGGGAGTCAAATGCTCAGGCGCGACAGCTTGATATCCGGTTCCTGGTTGACGCTCAACTGCTCGACGATTGCATCCTGCAGTCGGCGGCACAGCTCTGGGTCCGAGAGCGGTTGATTGTGGGCGTCGGTAATGAAAAACACGTCTTCCACGCGCTCGCCGAGGGTGGCGATCTTGGCGTTCTGCAGCGACAGGTCGAACTCCAGGAATATCCCGCCGATCCGCGCGAGCAGGCCCGGGCGGTCCGGAGCGCTGAGCTCGAGCACGGTCACGGGGCGGTGGGCGTCGTTGTGGATCGTCACCTGGGGCGCGAAGGCGAAATGCTTGAGCTGGCGCGGCACCCGGCGCTGGATGATAGTCGGGTAGTCGTCCGGGTTGCGTAGCGCGTCGGTCAGGCCGTCGCGGATCTGCTTGACCCGGGCCGGGTTGTCGCCAATCGAGTCGCCATCGGTGTCGAGCACGATATAGGTGTCGAGGGTGAACTGGCTGGTGGAGGTGATGACCCGGGCGTCGTGAATGTTCAGGTTGAGCTGGTCCATCGCGGCCACGGTCACGGCGAAGAAGTCGTGTTGGTCCGGTGCATAGATGAAGATCTGCGTGCCGCCTTCGAACTCGCGCTGGGTGGTCTCCTTGATCAGGACCAGCGGGCCGCCGTCGGCTGGTTGCTGGAGGATCGCGTCACTGTGCCAGGCGACATCGCCGGCGGTGTGGCGCAGGAAGTAGTCGTCGCCCAGTTGCGACCAGAGCTGCTCGACGTCGTCCGGATCGGTGCCGCCGCGAACCAGGATGTCCAGGGCCGCGCTTTGGGTCTGGCGAATCTGCTCCTCGCGGTCTACCGGGTTTTCCAGGCCACGGCGCAAGGCGCGCTTGGTCTCGGTGTAGAGCTGGCGCAACAGGCTGGCGCGCCAGGAGTTCCATAGGGTCGGGTTGGTGGCGTTGATGTCCGCGACGGTCAGTACATACAGGTAGTCGAGGCGGGTCTCGTCGCTGACTGCCTGGGCGAAGTCGTGGATCACCTGCGGGTCGGACAGGTCCTTGCGCTGGGCGGTGGTCGACATTACCAGGTGGTTTTGCACCAGCCAGACGATCAGGCGGCTGTCCCAGGCAGGGAGCTGATGGCGCTGGCAGAAGGCTTCCGCGTCCACCGCGCCGATGTCGGAATGGTCGCCATGCCGGCCTTTGCCGATGTCGTGGTACAGCCCGGCCAGGTAGATCAGCTCCGGCTTGGGCAGCTTGGCCATGAGCTTGCTGGCCAGCGGGAATTTTTCGGACACCTGGGTGTACTGCAGCTTACGCAGGTGTTTGATCAGGTTCAGGGTATGGGCATCGACCGTATAGATGTGGAACAGGTCATGCTGCATCTGCCCGACAATAAAACCGAACTCCGGTAAGTAGCGGCCGAGGATGCCGTAGCGGTTCATCCGCCGCAGGTTGCGGTGGATACCGATCTTGCACTTGAACAGTTCGATAAACAGGCTGGTGTTGCGGATGTCGTTGCGGAAGGTGTCGTCGATCAGGTGCCGGTGTTCGCGCAGCAAGCGAATGGTATCGGCGCGTACGCCCTTGATTTCCGGCTGCTGGGCCATCAGTACGAAGATTTCCAGCATGGCAAACGGCGTGCGCTTGAACACGTTGGTGTTGATGGCCTCGATGTAGCCGTCATGCAGCTGGAAGCGCGAGTTGATCGGCTGCGGCGGCGCTTCGTCGGCCGGGGCGAGGATGATTTCCTCGAAGTGCTGGATGATCAGGTCGCTGAGCTGGGCAATGCTCATGACGACCCGATAGTACTGCTGCATAAAGTTTTCGATGGCGTGCTTGGCGTCTTCACCTTGAAAACCCAGCAGGCCGGCGATCGAACGCTGGTGGTCGAACAGCAGGCGGTCTTCCGAGCGTCCGGCGAGCATGTGCAGGGCGTAGCGGACTTTCCACAGGAACTCCTGGGAGGAGGCCAGCAGGGCGTTCTCGCTCTCCACCAGGAACCCCTCGCCGGCCAGGGCGCGCAGGTTCAGGGTGCCGTACTGGCGGCGGGCTACCCACAAGATCGTCTGGATATCCCGCAGGCCGCCGGGCGAGCCTTTGACGTTGGGTTCCAGGTTGTATTCGGTGTCGTTGTACTTGTGGTGGCGGGCCTTCTGTTCGGCGCGCTTGGCCAGGAAGAACTCCTTGGCCGGCCACATGTGTGCGGTGCTGGTGACCTCGAGCATGCGCTGGCGCAAGTGCTCGGGGCCGGCAATGGTGCGGCTTTCCATGAGGTTGGTGACAACCGTCAGGTCGGCGCGGGCTTCCACTGCGCATTCGTCCACCGAGCGCACGCTCTGGCCTACTTCCAGGCCGATGTCCCACAGCAGGGTCAGGAAGCGTTCGATGGAGTCGCGGAAAACTTCGTGATCGGCGCTGTCCAGCAGGATCAGCAGGTCGATATCGGAATAGGGGTGCAGCTCGCCCCGGCCGTAGCCGCCGACCGCGACCAGCGCGATGTCGGCGTCTTCGCTCCAGTCGAACTGGTCCCAGGCCTTTTGCAGGATGTTGTCGACGAACCAGGCACGATCCTCGATCAGCCGGCGAATGTCCCGGCCACTGCGAAAGCGCGTATCCAGCACCTCGCGAGCCTGGCGGATGGCCTTCTTGAAAGCCGCAATCGGGCTTGCCTTCAGGGCCAGTTCAGCCTGGAACTGGCCGCGGTCGAAGAGTTCGGGATCCACCTGCGGCATCGATTGGCTTTCCTTTCTATAAGGCTGGGAACGGCAGGTCAGGCAGAAACGCGAGGGATGGTGTCATCGCTGCGCAAGGTGAAGATTTCGTAGCCGGTCTCGGTCACCAGCAGGGTGTGTTCCCACTGGGCCGAGAGCTTGCGGTCCTTGGTGATGGCGGTCCAGCCATCGCCCAGGACCTTGGTGTCGGCCTTGCCCTGGTTGATCATCGGCTCGATGGTGAAGGTCATGCCGGCTTGCAGTTCCATGCCGGTACCGGCACGGCCGTAGTGCAGGATTTGTGGCTCTTCGTGGAACACCTTGCCGATGCCGTGGCCGCAGAACTCGCGCACGACCGAGAAACCGTTCTTTTCAGCGTGCTTCTGGATCACTTCGCCGATATCGCCCAGGCGGCAGCCGGGTTTGACGATCTCGATGGCTTTGTACATGCATTCCTGGGTGACCTGGGACAGGCGCTCGGCCCAGACCGGCACGCTGCCGACGTGGAACATGCGGCTGGTGTCGCCGTGGTAGCCGTCCTTGATCACCGTGACGTCGATGTTCAGGGTGTCGCCGTCTTTCAGGGCTTTCTCGTTCGGGATGCCGTGGCAGACCACATGGTTGATCGAGGTGCAGATCGACTTCGGGAAGCCTTTGTAGTTGAGCGGGGCAGGGATGGCCTGCTGCTCGTTGACGATGTAGTCGTGGCAGATGCGGTCGAGCTCTTCAGTGGTGATCCCGGGCTTGACGTGTTCGGCAATCATTTCCAGCACATCGGCGGCGAGTTTGCCGGCGATACGCATTTTGGCGATGTCCTCTGGGGTTTTGAGGGTGACGGTCATACAGGCTCTCTCTACGCTCAGTGGCGCTTGCTATACGGAATGGGCTCTGCGTGATGCGGTGCGCAGGCCTGAAAAAGGCGATTCTAACAGACGATCACGGCAAATCCGTGGCGGCATGCATCGCTTCTCTCTATAGAATGGCGCATTCTGGAGCGATTCCAAGGGCTGGAACACCTGCGCTGGCCCGGTTTTGAGAAACCGGGTTCCGTTTTCAGCCTTGCTGTGGTATAAAATGCGCCGCTTTCCGGGGATGCCCCGAAAGGCTTAAATCCACACACGTGTCGACACGATGACCTGGGTGCCTTCAGCTGAAGCTGCTGGTTGGTCATTGGGATACGTGGAGGCCAAACCCGACTTATTAAGGAACTATCATGTCCCAAGTCAACATGCGCGATATGCTGAAGGCCGGTGTGCACTTCGGTCACCAGACCCGTTACTGGAACCCGAAAATGGGTAAATACATTTTCGGCGCGCGTAACAAGATCCACATCATCAACCTTGAAAAAACCCTGCCAATGTTCAACGAAGCTCTGACTTTCGTAGAGCGTCTGGCCCAGGGCAAAAACCACAGTCTGTTCGTCGGCACCAAGCGTTCCGCTGGCAAGATCGTTGCTGAAGAAGCAGCACGTTGCGGTAC